>JBDTMP010000467.1:0-5624 GCA_039934215.1 Ginsengibacter sp. | reverse complement strand
AAAATCGTGGCTTTTAAAATTTGATTTGAGAACCTTATTGGCCTGAATCATCAAGAACAAGGGGATAATCATAAGGCTCACTATAACCGGGATAAAATCCTGAAATGGTTACCTGTTTTAAATTACCAACAACTGCTTTGAGTTCATTAATGGATTTAACCTCTTTGCCATCTGCTTTAGTGATAATAAAACCGTCTCTCATTCTTGTCTGATCGTTGATAACGCCTTCGTTTATTTTCTTTACGACAACACCCCCACTTAATCCATATTCCTTTGCTTTTTGCGGATCAAGAGTTACTAAGTCGGCTCCAAGCTTGTCAAGCATTACATCTGCTTTCACGATGTCGTAGTTGCCGGCATTATTTTTTAAAGTAACTCCATAAGTTGTCTGGGTTCCGTTTCTTTCCACAGTTATCTTTACTTTATCACCGGGCCTGAAATTGCTTAATTGCTCCTGCAGCTCAGATCCGGAATTAATAGTAACATCATTTACTTTCCTGATAATATCACCCTTTTTAATTCCTGCCTCAATAGCAGCGCCTGTCTTTGTAAGATCAGTTATGTAAATGCCATCTGCACTTGAAGGAATATTTTCTTTTTGCTTTTCCTGTTCATTTAATAAACCGGCATCAATAAACATAGCGCCAAGGAATCCTCTTTGAACGCTTCCGAATTTAATAAGGTCATTAATTACTTTTTTTACAATGTTCACCGGTATTGCATAAGAGTAACCATTGTAATAGCCTGTAGGCGATGCGATCGCGGAGTTAATACCGATGAGCTGGCCGTTTGTATTTATCAAAGCCCCGCCGCTGTTACCCATATTTACAGCTGCATCAGTTTGTAAAAAAGATTCAACTGCCATATTTCGTTGGCCGTTTTTATCACGGTTTAATCCTAAAGATCTTGACTTTGCACTGATAATACCTGCAGTCACAGTAGCATCCAGCGTAAGTGGATAGCCGAGAGCGAGTACCCATTGGCCAATCTTCACATCATCAGAATTTCCATAAATAACATAGGGTAAATTCTTAGCATCAACTTTCACTACAGCAAGATCATAAGAAGGATCAGCGCCAACTACTTTTGCTACATATGTTTTCCTGTTGCTCAATGTAACACTTACTTCATCAGCGCCTGCTACTACGTGATTATTGGTAACTATGTACCCGTCGTCACTTATAATTACACCCGATCCCGAAGCCATTGATGGCATCATTCTTTGACGACCATTTCCCTGCCCAAAAAATTGGTTGAAAAGATCGTCATCTCCAAAAAGATCGGAGAAAGGATTTTTTTGATTCGGTAAATTATTACTCACCTGCCTTGGGTTGGTTTTTGTTTTGATATGCACAACAGTTGGTATGGCTGCTTCGGCAGCCTGCGTGAAATCAGCAGGGCCCGGTGTAGGATTTCCTTTGTCATCATAGAATCCCGCGTATTTATAATTCGAAGGAATATTTAATGACTGGAAATTTGGATTGTTACTGTTGTGTTGATATTTATCATAGCCGAAAATTACGGCCATTGTGGTAAGCATGCTTATAAGCACGGTAAGGAAAATGTACTTTGTTTTCATTTATGGAAATTTTAATTGTAAATATTCGTATTTATTGGATATCAAATCTTATGCTAAGAATATAAAATTAAACAATCATTTTTCTTTATAAGAACCACTCATTTACGTTTAACAATTTAGTAAGGATTTCGTAGATCATCACGCTTTTCCCACAAGACACAAAGGCAACAAGGCTATTTTCCTTATTTGCCTACAGGCAGGTTGGTGCTCCTGGTGTATGGACAGTAAGATTTATTCTGAAATTAAAATAAATGCACTTCTTACAAGCCTAATAAAAACTGCATGGTATCCACACCATCTGCATAGTCTGTTAGCGCGGGCTGTTGCGCACTTCCAAATGGTATTTCACCATCGCCACAAATGCATTGAACATCTTTACTTTTTTTTAATAAATTCAATGCAAGATTTTTGTCCTCATAAAAAGAATAGTGCAACTGACTCACCGGTGAGAATATATTTTTGTTTTCAAAAAGTATAACGCTTTCAGTTGTCATATATTTTTGGTTATTCATAATGAGTAATGCCAGGCTATAATCATAATTGTTCCTGTATTTTGTATGATTAGCAAAGTAGCTATATTTTTTAAACGAACTAAGCAAGGGCACAAAATCATAATTTTCCGGTACATAAATGCTTGTGATATTTCTACAGCCTAGTCCAAAAAAAGTGTGAATATCGTCTGCAAGCAGCTCCAGTTGACTTTCTGTTTCGCTACCTGTTAAGAGACCAACCGATGTTTTATTATGCCTGATTATAGAAGCATATTTTCCAAAATAATAATTAAAATACCGTGTAGAATTATTGCTGCCTGTGGCGATGAAGGCATCGCAATCTTTAAGCACATCCGCGAATTCAACAATCAAAGAAATTTCAGGATTCCATTCCACAAGTTTATTCAGAATATAAGGAAATAACTGGTCATCTTTGTCTGACAGTTTTATTTTTTGTCTGTGGCCGCTTACGAATACACACAGAAAATCATGAAAACCCACCAGGGGAATATTCCCCGCCATAACTATCCCAATGTTTTTTGCAGAAATGTTGTCATCAAGATGGTAAGTCTTTATCCATTCTTCCAGTTTGGGCCTGCTAAGAAATTGCTCTGAAATATTTTTTATGGCGAGGTCTGTAAACTGTTGAGTAAACCACTTGTTTTTTTCAAAGGTTTTTTGTTTTATAGATTTCAATTGAGGACCGTCTGCAATCAGGTATTTCCCAAGCTTCACGAGTATATCAATTCTTTCCGCTAAATTCATTTTCTAAATAATTATCTGTTATATATTTGTAGTAAATAAATTCATACAAAATTCGTAAATAATCCGCAAGCTTGCTGAAGCTTTAAACAAAAGAAAATGGCAATAAAGATAACAGATGAATGTATTAATTGCGGTGCATGTGAACCGGAATGCCCCAATAACGCAATTTATGAGGGCGGTGTAGAGTGGGCGTTTAGCGATGGAACAACAGTAAAAGGTGATGTAACATTGATGGATGGAGGTGTGATGGATGCTAATCAGCGTAATTCACCTATAGCCACTGACATCTATTATATCGTGCCCAATAAATGTACGGAATGCCAGGGATTTCATGAAGAGCCGCAATGCGCTGCCGTATGCCCTGTAGATTGTTGCGTTCCTGATGAAATGTACCAGGAAACAGTGGAAGAGCTACTCGCTAAAAAAGAAAAAATGCATTTATAATATTGAGGCCTTCGGGCCTGTTAGGCAGGTGATATTTCCTGCTTTAGGCGAGGGTATTGAAAAATACTTTCGCCTTTTTTCTAAAAATAAAACTGATTCATGGCAGCTAAAAGAAATCTTTTATTTTTTCCTGTTTTATTTTTTTCTCTATTTTTTATGATTTCCTGTAAAGCCAGGCCAAAGCCGGTAGTAGAAATTACCGTTGACCCTATGATCGATGCCGATATCGCTTTTTCTGATATGAGTAAAGAAAAGGGCATGAAAAATGCATTTATAGAATACATCGATAATGAAGGGCTTTTATTAAGACCTGATCATTTACCGGTTAAAGGGGCCGACGCGATAGATTTTTTAAGCCAGGTAGATGATTCTGCTTATACGCTGCATTGGGTTCCCGAAGGCGCTCAGATAGCGGCCAGCGGCGATCTTGGATTTACTTATGGAATTTATACACTGCAAGGACAGGACACAGTTTTTAAAGGGACTTATGTAAATATCTGGAAGAAGCAAGCGGATGGAAAATGGAAATTTGTAATGAATACCACTAACCAGGGTATAAACCCGGTAAAATAAGCAACCCAACTTTTTAAAATGAAATTTATTTAATTCAATGAAACCTACGATTGCTTTTGTTACCGGCGGTTTCTCGGGTGAGGCTACCATTTCTTATCAATCTGCTATTGTTATTGAAAAAAATATTGATAAAGAAAGATTTAATTATTATAAGATCGATATCACGACCGATGGATGGTTTTATGAATTACCGCATGGCGATAAAATCGAAGTTAATAAAAATGACTTTTCTCTTTTGGTTGATGAGGAAACCATAACTTTTGACGCGGTTCTCATAGGCATTCATGGCACGCCCGGGGAAGATGGAAAATTGCAGGGATATTTTGATATGATGCGAATTCCCTATTCAACATGCGATTGCGCTACCTCGGCCCTTACATTTAATAAAAGATATACGGTTGCCGTGGCGGCATTTAGCGGGCTTGCGGTTGCCAGGTCAATTCTTTTATTTAAAAATACATTTGAGAGCACTGATGAATTAATAAAAACTTTGCGTTTCCCCGTTTTTATAAAACCCAATAATGGCGGATCAAGTATTGGCATGTCAAAAGTAAATTCACCTTCAGAAGGGCTGGAAGCAGCGATTGAAAAGGCTTTTAAAGAAGATGACCAGGTGCTTGTGGAAGAATTTGTAAAAGGAAGAGAACTTACTATCGGTGTATTTAAATCTAAGGGAGAAGTTATTGCTCTTCCTATCACTGAAATAATTACTAAAAAAGAATTCTTTGATTATGAAGCGAAATACCTTGGCGCCAGTGATGAAATAACTCCCGCGAATATTGATGAAGCTATCGCGGAAAAAATTAGAGAAGCCGCAAAAAAAGCATATCGTATTTTCAATTGCAAAGGCATTGTGCGTGTGGATTATATTTATAATGAAGAAGAGAAAAGGCCTTATATGCTGGAGATTAATACAGTGCCGGGGCAAAGCGAAGCCAGCCTTGTGCCACAGCAGGTAAGAGCGATGGGATGGAGCATGAAGGAGTTTTATACCGCATTAATAGAAGAATGTTTACATACTTAATCTTATTATATTGCAAACGGCTTACTATCTAATAATCTATATATTTTACTGTGTTTAAATTTATTGCAAGACAACCTTTATGGGTCAATTTTCTCGCAGCTATCGTAGTATTAGTCCTTTTGGGATTTGTAATTCTACAATCTCTTAGCTGGTTTACTAATCACGGGAGTTATCTCCAGGTGCCATCTGTTACCGGTAAAAAAGTAGATGATGCCATAAAGTTTTTAGAGAAAGAAGGATTTGATGTCATCATTACTGATTCTGCATACAATGATAGTATGCCGTTGAATACTGTAAAAAAACAAATACCCGATGCCGGAGCTACCGTTAAGGTAAACAGGAGTGTTTTTCTAAACATCAATCCGTCTTCGCTGCCATTGGTTGAAATGCCGAGGCTCGAGGGTCTTAGCTACCGGTTTGCTGTAGAAAAACTTGAGAAGAATCATTTAAAGTTAGGGGATACAACTTATCGGGCAGATTTCATGAAAGGTTCAATTCTTGAACAAAACTATCAGGGAAACAAGATATTGCCGGGAACTAAATTGCGGTGGGGGTCATCGGTAAGCCTGGTTATTGGCGGCGGGCTGGTAGAACAACAAATTCGTGTTCCTGATCTGTTGGGTCTTACAGTATCCGAAGCCCGGGCAGAATTGCAGGCGAAAGGATTACTGCTGGCGGCCATACTCACAACCGGTCCTGTTACCGATACCCTGAACGCTTATATAGTAAAACAAAATCCTGATGTCCG
>JBDTMP010000466.1:0-10933 GCA_039934215.1 Ginsengibacter sp. | reverse complement strand
ATTAAAACAGTATTTGCTTATTTAAAAAAATTATTAATTCAGGAAAATAAACCCAGGAATCCAATTGGCTTCAAAATTTCTGAGAAAACAAATAAAGATGGTAGAAACTAAAACGATTAAACCTTTTCTGCGTTTATCAGGCCTGGAACCCCTGGTAGTTCGCCCTGAAACAAATTTTGTAAATATAGGTGAGCGCACAAATGTGACAGGCTCTAAAAAATTTGCACGCTTAGTAAGGGAAGGAAATTATGAACAAGCTTTAAGTGTAGCGAGACAGCAGGTAGAAAGCGGTGCGCAGGTGCTTGACGTGAACATGGATGATGCTTTGCTTGATGGCGAAAAAGCCATGACAACCTTCCTCAATCTGCTGCAGGCTGAGCCTGACATAGCCAAAATTCCGATAATGATTGATTCTTCAAAATTCAACATTATAGAAGCGGGTTTAAAATGTGTGCAGGGAAAATGCATTGTCAATTCTATCTCCATGAAAGAGGGAGAAGAGAAATTTATTGAGCAGGCATTTATTTGTAAAAGTTTTGGAGCATCCGTAATTGTAATGGCATTCGATGAAAAAGGACAGGCGGATACCAAAGAACGCAAAGTCGAAATTTGTAAACGCGCCTACGATATTCTTACAACCGTTGCTGGATTTAGCCCGGAGGATATCATATTTGACCCCAACATATTTGCTATTGCAACCGGCATAGAAGAGCATAATAATTATGGTGTGGATTTTATAGAAGCTACCCGTGAAATAAAAAATCTGATGCCGCTGACAAAAATAAGCGGAGGTGTAAGTAATGTTTCATTCTCTTTTCGTGGCAACGACACCGTTAGAGATGCCATGCATGCCGTTTTTTTATATCATGCGATAAAGGCAGGAATGGATATGGGAATCGTAAATGCAGGCCAGCTACAGGTTTATGAAGAAATTGAACCAGGCCTAAAGCAACTTTGCGAGGATGTGATTTTAAACAGGAACAACGATGCAACAGATAAGCTTCTTGCTTTTGCGGAAACGGTAAAAGCAAAAGGCAAGGCCGTTGTGAAAGACGAAGCATGGAGAAATGAACCGGTTGAAAAACGTTTAAGCCACGCATTAGTAAATGGTATCACCGATTATATTGATGCTGATACCGAAGAAGCCCGGCTGCAATATCCGAAACCTCTTGATGTGATTGAAGGCCCCCTGATGGATGGGATGAATGTGGTGGGAGATCTTTTTGGAAGTGGAAGAATGTTTTTACCGCAAGTAGTAAAAAGCGCCCGTGTTATGAAAAAAAGCGTTGCCTGGCTTTTCCCTTTTATCGAAGCAGAAAAAGAAGAAAGACGTCTTTCTCATATTGCAGCAGGAACCGTAAATGAAGAAGGCGCCGGCCCCGCGAAAATATTAATGGCCACCGTAAAAGGTGATGTGCATGACATAGGAAAAAATATTGTTGGAGTCGTTCTGGGCTGCAATGGCTACGAAGTTATCGATATGGGTGTAATGGTTCCGGCAGACAAAATCCTGCAGGTTGCTATAGAAAACAACGTAGCAATTATTGGTTTAAGCGGTTTGATAACACCGTCGCTCGACGAGATGGTTCACGTGGCAAGAGAAATGAAACGGAGAAATATCACCATTCCTTTAATGATTGGTGGCGCCACTACATCCCGAATGCACACTGCGGTTCGCATAGCCCCTGAGTATGAGAATGGAGTGGTGCACGTGCTCGACGCATCACGTAGTGTAACCGTTGCCGGTAGCTTGCTTAACAAAGACACCAAGCCTGTTTTTTTAGACGGAATACAAAAGGAATACCAAAAACTCAAAGAAGATTTTGGAAATAAAAGATCTGCAAAGACATTGTTGAAATTTTCAGAATCTCAAAAAAATAAATTTGAAATTGACTGGAAAGATTTTAACCCCGTTAAACCTGCATTTACCGGAACAAAAGTTTTTAAAAATCATAGCCTTGACGAAATAAGCCAATATATTGACTGGCAGCCATTTTTTATTGCATGGGAAATGCATGGGAAGTTTCCACAAATTTTAAGTGACGCAAAAATAGGAAAAGAGGCAACGAAACTTTATAACGATGCGAAACAACTGCTGAAAAAAATTATAGACGAAAGCTGGCTCACGGCTGATGGGGTTATTGGGTTTTGGGAAGCAAGTGCATCAGCTCCTGATACAGTTACTTTATATGAAAAAGGAAATGAAATACTAAATCTTGAATTTTTGCGGCAGCAGATAAAGAAAGCGCAAGGACAGCCAAACATTTCTTTGGCAGATTTTATAAAGCCGGGAAATGCTGCAAATGAAAATTTGAGATTAACTGATTTTCTTGGCGCCTTCGCTGTTACAATTCACGGTATAGAACCTCACATTAAAAGATTTACCGACGACTTTGATGATTATAATAAAATAATTCTTCAGGCATTGGCTGATAGGCTTGCTGAGGGTTTTGCTGAATTGCTGCATGAAAAAACAAGGAAAGAATTTTGGGGATATGCAACAGACGAGCATCTTAGTACAAAAGAATTGGTCGAAGAAAGATACCAGGGCATACGGCCGGCTCCCGGTTACCCTGCCTGCCCTGATCACACGGAGAAATATAAATTATTTGAATTGCTGAATGCCACCGAAAACGCGGGTATCACACTTACTGAATCCCTGGCAATGTATCCTGCATCTTCCGTTTGTGGGTGGTATTTCGCACATCCTGAAGGTAAATATTTTGGTGTAGGTAAAATTGCTAAAGACCAGGTTGAGGATTATGCGGAAAGAAAAAATATGCCGGTTGAAGAAGTTGAAAGATGGCTGAGACCTCAACTGGATTATGATTAAAAATAGGGGAAAGTCAGATTTTCTATCTTTTAATTATGCTTAGAGAAAATTTTTGTTCATGCGAATCATAACGTACAACGTAAACGGAATAAGAGCAGCGGTTAAAAAAGGATTTATTGATTGGCTTAAAACAGATCCTGCGGATGTGATTTGCCTGCAGGAAATAAAAGCAAATAAAGAGGACATTGATATTGAATCAATAGAGTCGGCGGGATACCGTTCATATTTTTTTTGCGCACAAAAAAAGGGATATAGCGGTGTTGCCATTTTATCAAAGCTTCTTCCTGATAATGTGGAATACGGCCATAGTAATGAACAAAGTGATTTTGAAGGAAGGGTACTTCGTGCAGACTTTCATAGTGTCACATTAATCAATGCATATTTCCCATCTGGCACAAGCGGTGAACACAGGCAATCTTATAAATATACCTGGCTCGATGAATTTCTTGATTATTTGAATAAGCTGAAAAAAACAAGGAAAAAAATTATTCTATGTGGTGATTACAATATTGCTCACAAAGAAATTGACATTCATAATCCTGTTTCCAATAAAAATACTACCGGCTTTTTGCCTGATGAAAGGGCATGGTTTGACAAGCTTTTGAAAAATGATTTTGTTGATGGATTTCGCCATCTCAACAAAGATCCTCATCAATATACGTGGTGGAGTGTAATGCGGCCCAGTACAAGGTTAGAGAATAAAGGCTGGAGAATTGATTATATAAATGTTACATCAAATCTGCAAGAGCAAATACAGGTTGTAAAAATTTTACCTGAAGTAAAACATAGTGATCACTGTCCTGTGTATATGGAGATAATTTTGTGAGCATGCTTATTTATAATATTACCGTAAGGATTGATAATAACATACAAGATGAATGGCTGCGCTGGCAAAAAGAAGTTCATATTCCGGACATGATGAGCACTGGTTTGTTTTATGATCATCGTTTTTTTAGATTACCTGAGCATGATGATGCAGACGGAAAAACTTTTATAATTCAATTTTATTTAAAAGAAAAAAAATTATACGAAAAATTTATTAAAAAAATATTTGGAAACATTTATAAAAAAAAATATGAATAAATGGGGAGACAAATCCGTTCTATTTCAATCCCTGCTTGAATCTGTGCAATAATTGTGCATAATATTTTGCCTGGTTTAGTCACATTTATAAGTGATACAATGAAAAACTTCTATAACGGATGATACACGCTATAAGCCACGACAGTATTGCGTTTCAGAACTTTTAATGATATAAAAATAAAATCCGGGATTATTAAATTTCTTTTTAAATCCTTGCTAATTGTGGCTCTTAGAGAAAAAATACTAATAAAAAAACTGTAAAAAACTTTGTTGCAATAAAAAAGCCTCTATATTTGTTGCAGTTAAAAAATCAAATAAATTATTATGAACAAAGCTGAACTAATCGCCAAAATGGCCGATGATGCAGGAGTTACTAAAACACAGGCAAATGCTTCTTTGGATTCATTTGTGGGAGCTGTTACTAAAACCCTTAAAGGTGGTGGCAAAGTTACCCTTGTGGGCTTTGGTACTTTTTCCGTAAGTAAGAGGGCTGCACGTAATGGCCGCAATCCTCAAACAGGTGCTGTTATTAAAATTAAAGCTAAAAAAGTAGCTAAATTTAAAGCAGGAAAAGAATTGTCATCGAAAATCTGATTTTCGTAAAATCTCTCGAAGCAAGATGCATTTATGTATCTTGCTTTTTTTATGCTATTTCATAGACAGGTAATACTATTTCTAATTAACATTATACAAAAAATTAAGTATGGGACGTGGAGACAAAAAAACCAAGAAAGGAAAAATATTTAAAGGATCATTCGGAAAGGTGAGGCCTGCAAATCCTAAAAAAGCTGACACTAAACCGGCTGAAAAAACTGTTGAAAAAACTGCTGAAAAAAAATAAGGCAGCCTTAGGGAGCCAATCTTTTTATTTTCCATTTTTTCTGTTCATCAATAGAATATTGCAACCGATCATGGAGCCTCCCCGGCCTTCCCTGCCAAAATTCAATTAACTCGGGATGCACTATATATCCTCCCCAGTTTTGCGGTCGGGGTATATATTCCGTATCAAATTTAGTATTGTAATACGCAACATTTTTTTCGAGTATTTCGCGATCATTTATTACTTCACTTTGAGGTGAGCTCCATGCGCCAATGCGGCTCTCACGCGGCCTTTTAAAAAAATATTCATCACTCTCGTGTGAACTTATTTTTGTGGCTTCTCCTTCTATTCTTATCTGCCGTTCCAGCTCTTTCCATAAAAAAACAAGTGAAACAAAAGGATTTACTTCCATATCTTTTCCTTTCCTGCTATCATAATTTGTAAAAAATAAAAAACCATCTTCCGTGATTCCTTTCAGGAGGACAATTCTTGCAGATGGCTTGCCCTCTGCATTACACGTGGCAAGGGTCATAGCATTGGGTTCAACCATTTCAGCATGGATTGCCTCCCGCCACCAGTTTTCAAATTGCTTTATCGGATCAATAGCAACATCATTTTCCGATAATGAGCGGAGACGATAATCTCTTCTGAGGTTGGCTATATCGTTATTGGGCAGCATATATATTTTATAACTTTTAGAAAAATTAAGAGACACTATATGAAGCGACAAATTTAGTAAAGGATAGTGGGATGTATGATCTTCCTAAATCATATTCGCTTTGGAAGCTCTTTATCCTCATAAAATAGAATAGTATGTCTTAAATTTAAAATCTATTACAAACCAAAAAACTGGCGATGAAAATTTTAAGTTTATTAATAATTGCTTTTTCTTTCTTATCCATTACTAAAGCCTGGTCTCAAAAAAAGAAAACCAATGAAACCGAAAAAGTACCTGGAAAAGATCTCCTGCAATCTTCCACCTTTAATGGGCTTGCATTTAGAAGTATAGGACCGGCGCTTACATCAGGGAGAATAGTTGACCTTGCAGTAAATCCAAAAAACAGTTCAGAATATTATGTTGCTTCTGCATCGGGTGGAGTTTGGAAAACTGAAAATGCAGGTATTACGTTTTCCCCAATATTCGATGGCCAGGTTTCCTTTTCAATAGGCTGCGTTACCATAGATCCAGGCAATCCAAATATTGTGTGGGTGGGCAGCGGTGAAAATAATAATCAGCGTGTAGCCGGGTATGGTGATGGCGTTTACAAAAGTGAAGATGGTGGCAAAAGTTGGAAAAATGTTGGTCTTACTAAATCTGAGCATATAGGAATGATAGCAATTGATCCTGGCAATTCAGATGTTGTATTTGTTGCTGCTTATGGCCCGCTCTGGAGCAGCGGCGGTGAGCGTGGAATTTATAAAACCATCGACGGTGGCAAAACATGGAAAGATGTTTTAACCGTAAGTGACAACACAGGATTTAATGAGATACATATGGATCCGCGAAACAGCAATGTATTGTATGCGGCAGCGCATCAGCGGCAGCGAAAGGTATTTACTTATATCGGTGGAGGTCCGGAAAGTGCTTTGTATAAAAGTACCGATGGAGGAACTACATGGAATAAAATTATGAAAGGCCTGCCGGAAAATATTGATTTGGGCAGAATGGGTTTAGCCATAAGCCCGGTAAATCCTGATCATATTTTTGCGATAGTTGAGGCTTCGGGCGATAAAGGTGGATTGTTTGCTTCTACTGATCGCGGCGCCAGTTGGGAAAAGCGCGGCAGTTATTCAACTTCCGGAAATTATTACCAGGAAATATTTTGTGATCCAAAAGATGCAGATAAAATATATGCAATGGATGTTTTTGCCAAAGTAAGCGAAGATGGAGGTAAAAATTTTCACAACCTTGGAGAAAAAAGTAAGCATGTTGACAATCACGTGATATGGATTGACCCGGCCAATACACAACACATGCTGGTAGGCTGCGACGGCGGCTTGTACGAAAGTTATGATGCCGCGAAGAATTGGAATTTTAAGGCCAATATTCCTGTAACGCAATTCTACAAAGTATCACTCGATAACAGTTTTCCTTTTTATTATGTCTATGGCGGCACACAGGATAATTTTAGTCTTGGCGGACCTTCGCGTACTATAAGCGGAAACGGAATTGTAAACAGTGATTGGTTTATAACCAATGGTGGCGATGGTTTCGAAAGCCAGGCTGATTATGTGGACTCCAATATTATTTATGCGGAATCACAATATGGAGGTATTGTAAGGTACGACAGGAAGAGTGGAGAAATATTAAATATCAGGCCGGTAGAAGCTGCAGGAGAAGAGCCGTATCGCTGGAATTGGGATGCTCCCATGCTTATTTCGCAACACGATCATAGGCGGTTATATTTTGCCTCTGATAGAGTTTTCAGGACTGATGACCAGGGAAATACATGGAAAGTAATAAGCCCTGATCTTTCGAGAGGGATTGACAGGAACAAACTAACTGTAATGGGTAAAGTTTGGAGTGTAGATGCTGTTGCAAAGAATGGATCAACTGATAAATATGGCCAGGTTACTACTATCGCCGAATCTCCGTTAGACGAGAATATTTTATATGCGGGTACGGATGATGGACTGATTCACGTAACAACCGATGGAGGCAAAAACTGGAAAAAGATTGATAACATTCCAGGCGTGCCGGAGCGCACTTACATTAACGAGATCATTGCTTCTCCGCATGATAAAAATGTTGCCTATGCGGCGATTAACCATCATCGTTACGGAAACTTTAAGCCTTATCTTTTTAAAACATCAGATGCAGGAAAAACATGGGTGGCTATACAAAATGATTTACCCGAAAGGGGTACGGTGTATTGTGTGGCCGAAGATCCTAAAAATGCAAACCTTCTATTTGCAGGAACAGAATTTGGCGTATTCTTTTCCATCAATGGCGGTGAAAAGTGGATTCAATTAAAGGGCGGCCTGCCTCCTATAGCAATAAAAGATATGGAAATCCAGAAGCGGGATAATGATCTTGTTGTAGCTACATTTGGAAGAGGCTATTATGTGCTCGATGATTACACATCTTTGAGAACATTATCTCGAGCGGATCTTGATAAAACGGCATTCATAGCGTCCGCAAGAACTGCATGGATGTACATAGAATCCCTTCCATTGGGTATTCGCGGGAAAGGGTTCCAGGGTGAAAGTTATTACAGTGCACCTAATCCCACTCCGGGTGCCGTGTTTACATATTATTTGAAAGACGATATAAAAACTTTTAAAGAAAAAAGACAGGATGTAGAAAAAGAAAAAATAAAAAATAATATACCTCCGTATTATCCTTCCGTAGATTCTCTGCGGGCAGAAGATGCTGAGAGTGATCCCTATCTTCTTTTCAACGTATATGATGAAAACGGAAATACTGTACGACATTTAAAGGCGCCTGCAAAAAAAGGGATGCACAGAATTGTTTGGGATTTTCGTACTGACGCGAAAGAACCGATCAATTTTATCCCTTTTAATGAAGAAAATGTTTTTAGCTCACCACCAAAGGGCATATTTGTTTTACCGGGAAATTATACCGTTTCAATGAGCAAGTATGAAGGTGGTTCTTATATGGAGCTGGTATCACCTCAGCCTTTTAAAATTGAGGCTTTGAATATGGCGTCTATGCCGGCTTCTGATAAAAAGACCCTTTATGCATTTGGAAAGAAAATATCAGAACTAAACAGGGCTGTAGATGGAACCAACGCATACCGTGCCGAACTTGTAAACAAATTAAAATACATTAAAGAAGCAATATTAAAAGCGCCATCTATTAAGCAGGAAGTGATGCAAAATATTTTTGTTCTTGATAAAAGATTAATTGACGTTGATGTAAAGCTCAATGGAGATGCAACATTATTGAAAAGAGAATTTGATGCGCCGCCTTCTATCAACAGCAGGGTGTCCGGCATAATGGATGGCATGTTAACCACGACAGCAGGCGCTACAAATACATTTATAAATTCTTACAATGATGCTGCTAAAGAATTTGAACCCGTTTTGCATGAAGTAAAATCAATAGACGCGGAAGTTAAAAAGTTAGAACTCTTGCTTGAGACAAACAATGCGCCGTATACGCCGGGAAGATTACCAGACTGGAAAATGGAATAAAAGGAGTTATATAAATTACAGGAATTGAAAAAGAATTCGCCGGTGTCAAGCCACTCCAGTGGTCAGAAACCTGCAACAGAAAAATCTAAAATTTCACCATTGATTTAAGAAATCAATATTTAGTATGGATACCGAACAAAATACCGGGCTGATTGATAAAACAAAAATTCCTCTTAAGAGAGTGCTTGATTTATCAACCAGTATATTGCTGGTTGCTGGTATCATGATAGGCTCAGGAGTGTTCAAGAAAATCGCTCCCATGGCTGCTTTGGGACTTGATAAAAATTATCTTATCGCAGCCTGGATTGTGGCGGGCATTATTACAATGTTTGGCGCTTTCATCATAGCAGGTCTTTCCAATCTCACGGTAGAATCAGGCGGGCTATATGAATATCTAAGAATTGCCTTTGGAGATTTTATGAGCTTCTTATTTGGCTGGACAGCATTTACAATTATTGGAAGCGCTTCTGTTTCGGCATTGGCTTTTATTTTCGCACAGTCGGTAAACGCATTGCTGCCGTTATATGATCCATTTAGTCATTTAAATAACATTTCAATTGGAAATTTCATTTATCCTTTTGCAAGTTCTGGTGTAAAGATTCTTGCGATTGTTACCATCATCCTTTTAACGTGGATAAATTATCGCGGTACAAAAAAAGGAGCTTCTTTAAATACTGTTCTTACCTGGATAAAAGTTTCAGGTCTTCTTTTTCTCATTTCACTGGGCCTGTTTTTTTCAAATAATTCACAAGAGATGGCTACAAGTGCAGTCGCAAGCGATCTCTCTAATACCGCAATGTACACTGCATTTTTCGGCGCCCTGCTCAGCGCATTTTGGGCTTATGATGGCTGGGCCGACCTGGCTTATGTTACGGGTGAAGTAAAAAATCCGAAACGAAATATTCCTATTGCAATCATTACAGGTGTAGGCCTTGTGATGACAATGTATATACTGGTAAACTATGCATACATGCAAACTTTGAGCCTTAAAGAACTTGCATCCATCGGAGAAAATAATATCGCGGCCTCTGCCGTCGCAGAAAGAATAATTGGTCACAATGGAGTAATTCTTATTTCCATACTTATCATGTTTAGCACACTGGGGGCGCTCAATGCGGTCATTTTTTTTTACCCAAGATTGTATTACAAAATGGCGCAGGAAAAATCTTTTTTCAAAAATGCAGCGAATGTTCATCCGGTTTACAGAACGCCTTATGTTGCCCTGATTTACGTGATGGTGTGGAGTTCGGTTCTTGTTTTGTCCGGCACTTTCGATATGCTCACAGACATGATAATTTTCGCGGGATTTTTCTTCTATGTGTTACTTGCATGGGCGCTCATAAAAATGAAAAGAAACGGCGCGATAAAATCTAAAGTAATTGGTTATCCCGTAATACCAGTGTTTATTATTTTATTTGCGATGGCCCTCTTGATAAATACAATTTATTTACAGCCTAAGCAAACCTTATTTGGCATAGGCTTAATGTTAAGTGGTATTCCATTTTATTATTATTTCAAACGATCATAAATTTTTTTATGGAAATAAAACTTGGCAGGGTAGTCATTCTTGTGGAGGATTATGATAAAGCATTTGATTTTTACGAAAAGAATTTTTTCTGTAAAAAACTTTTTGATTCTACAATGGAGAATGGGCAAAGGTATCTTCATATTGCATTTAAGAGTGATGATAATGTGGGTATTTGGTTTATGAAAACTGAGGCTGCTGAGCAAAAAAATAGAATAGGGAAGCAAACCGCAGGGCAGCCAACAATAGTTATCTATACAGATGATTGCAAAAATTTGTATACTCATGTGAAAAAAAATGGAGTAAAACTCATCGGAGAAATTGTTATGACAGAGGAGAATAAATTCTTTCACTGTTATGACTTGTATGAAAACAACCTGCTAATAGTGGAGTTAAGTCAGTAGAAAGATTTTAATAAAAGCGCTCAAAATTAAAAATACATGCTAAGCTTAAATCAGCATTTAAATAAAAATATACTGTATGGGTAACCAGCAAGCTAAATTCAGAAAAATTT
>JBDTMP010000465.1:0-3601 GCA_039934215.1 Ginsengibacter sp. | reverse complement strand
GCGTGGTCTGGCAATTTTACAATAAAGGTTTGGGTAGAATAAAATATCTTATGTTTCCTTAAAACTGCTCAAGCTTGCTGAAGAAAAAATCTCCCTCAATTTTTGCATTGTCGTCGCTGTCACTTCCATGTATAGCATTTTCACCAATAGAAGTGGCAAACAATTTCCTTATTGTTCCTTCATCAGCTTGTGCGGGGTTGGTAGCGCCAATTAATTTTCTAAAATCTTCTACCGCATTTTCCTTTTCAAGTATCGCGGCAGTAATAGGGCCGCGGCTCATAAACTCAACTAATTCTCCATAAAACGGGCGCTCCTTATGCACCTCGTAAAATTCGCCGGCCTTGTCCGTTGAAAGATGCGTCATTTTCATAGCCACGATTCTAAAGCCGGCTTCATTTATTTTTTGCATTATAGCACCTGTATGGCCTTTCTCAGTGGCGTCCGGCTTTATCATTGTAAATGTTCTGTTGCTCATCATATATTTTTTGGGTGGCAAAGCTAATGAAAAAAAAATCACTTGTCCAATCATATAAACGGCTGGGAAGAGAATCAAATTAAAATGCTAATATTTACCAATGCTAAAATGTTTTAAACGTGACACGTCGATTTAACTTACAGTCGAAAGACTCAGGAAAATATTCTATTATTGCGGCTATAAAAAATTGATTAAATAAGTAATGTATTGAAAGCAGTATTTGAAATAATACCCGATAACATTAATGCCGGCAAATGCGATCTCGTGTGCGAAGTAAGTAACGAAGGATTTTCTTACCTTATTAAAGATAGCGAAGCAAATACGTTTATTGGATTGGGTGTTTATAATTTTAATACAATTATTCCGGCAAATCATATTTCCCTTCTTCAAAGAATTTTTGAAAGCCAGGAATTGCTCTCGGAGAATTTCAGGAAAGTAAATGTAATATATTCCTTTCCCGAAAGTGTGCTGGTGCCGTTTTCACTTTATAATTCCACGGCCAATGCGGGGGTACTTAGTATGGTTCATGGCGATTTTACCGAGAATGATGTAATTCTCACGGACGTGCTTTTAGACCATAAGGTTTATAATTGCTACCGTATGCCTTCGGAAATTATTCGCGGGATAAATAATAAATTTCCAATGGGCAAAGCTGTGCATCAATATACAGCTCTCATGAAAAATTTATCTGCAGGCAATAAATTGTCGGTCATATTTTATCCGCAAAAAATTGTGTTGACCGCAGAAAAAGAGGGTGAACTTCTTTTGATAAATAGTTTTCATTATAAAACCGCCGAAGATGTCTCCTACACTTTATTAAATGTATGCCGGCAATTAGAAATTGAAAATATGCCGCTGGAAGTAAGCGGGCTTATCGAAAAAGAATCTACTCTTTACAAAGAGATCTATAAATATTTTGACCCGGTAAGTTTTACAAACCTCCCTGCAGGTATTAATTTTTCTGACGAGATGAATCAATATCCTTCACATTTTTTTAGTCATTTTTTCTCCGTGGATTCATGAGAATAATTACAGGAAAATATGGAGGCCGAAAGATTCATCCACCTGCAAAAATGCCGCATACCCGCCCTACGACTGATGTTGCAAAAGAGGGACTGTTTAATATAATTGAAAATAATATTTCTATCCCTGGTTTAAAAACACTTGATATTTTTGGCGGCACCGGAAGCATAAGTTATGAGCTTGCCTCAAGAGGGGCCGCTGACCTTACCATCGTTGAAAAAGATTCTAAGATGTATGAGTTTATTAAAAAATCGGTAGGAGAGCTAAATATTGAAAATTGCAGGGTCGTAAAAATGGATGTATTCCGGTTCCTTGAAAATGCTGCGGAGAAATATGATCTTATTTTTGCTGGACCGCCTTATGCTTTAAAAGCAATTGATGATCTGCCACGCGTTGTAAGAGATAAGAATTTGTTGAATAAAGATGGCTGGTTCATACTGGAGCATACACCTGCCAATAATTATGAAAAAGAGCCCATGTTTAAAACAATGAGAAATTATGGGACGACTGTATTTTCAATTTTTATAAATAAAAAATAAATGAAGCCGATTTTTATTACAGGCACGGGCACACAGGTAGGCAAAACGCTTGTCTCCGCAATAATTACAGAGGCACTCCAGGCCGATTACTGGAAGCCGGTTCAGGCAGGATACGAGGATGGAACCGATTCACTAACTGTTCAGGAATTAATTTCAAATAATAAATCAGTTATTCATCCTGAATTATACCGGCTCGCATTACCCGCCTCGCCACATATTTCAGCCGACCGGGAAAACACGAAAATCAAAATAAAAAAAATTCTTTCTCATATTCCAAAAACCAAAAACCAATTGGTGATTGAAGGAGCAGGCGGGCTATTAGTTCCGCTAAATAAAAATAATTTTATCGCCGACCTGATAAAGAAAATGAAAGCCACGGTAGTCATCGTGAGCAAAAATGAATTAGGTAGCATCAACCATTCCTTACTGACAGCCGCGGTATTAAAGCAGCAAAAAATAAAAGTGGCTGGTTGGATATTCACGGAAAATTTTATGACGTACGAGCAGGAAATAGCTGCGTGGAGTGGTTATCCTGTTATTGCATCCGTGCGACACTTACCATTAATTAGCAAGGAAATAATAAAGATTGAAGCAGAAGCCATGCTTCCCGAACTTCAAAAATTTTTATGACAAAAACAGAATTAAGGCAGCTATACAAAGAAAAAAGAAAAAAGATTTCCGGTAAAGAGATAGAAATATGGAGCGACCTCATTCTCATTAATTTTCAAAAAATAAATTTGCCTTTTTTATCCTGCGTACATTCCTATATAGCTTCTCAAAAACTTTACGAAATTGAAACTTTACACCTTGTAGAATTTTTACAATTTAAAAACCCCGGGGTGAAAATAGTGGTCCCAAAGATTGATATTACAACCGGTAATTTGGAACATTTTCATTTCGAAGATCATATTGAAATGATAGAAAATTTTTTTGGAATCACAGAGCCTGCCGGAGGTAATAAAATTTCGCCGGAAGAAATTGATCTTGTGCTTGTCCCTTTACTGGCATTTGATCAGCAAGGCTATCGGGTAGGCTATGGTAAAGGTTTCTATGATAAATTTCTTTCAGAATGCAGGATGGATGTTATAAAAATAGGGCTTAGTTTTTTTGAAGCAGAAGAACAGATCAGCGAAATAAATCAATTTGATATATCTTTAAATTACTGTGTTACTCCTAAGCGTATTTATGATTTTTAGATACCATTTTGTATTACATATTTCATTCTGTCCACGTACCAGATGCTAAGAAGTTTTCGATACATATTATTTCCCCTTTCAATTATTTATGGATGTATTATCTGGCTCCGGAATAAGCTTTTTGATAAACATATTCTGAGATCAGCATCATTCAATTTCCCCGTGATATGTGTAGGAAATCTTGCTGTGGGAGGAACTGGCAAAACACCCATGACAGAATATCTCATAAGATTATTGGAGCCCAATTATATTGTAGCGACATTAAGCAGGGGTTACAAAAGAAAAACAAAAGGCTTCGCAATCGCCGAAGAAAATACCACCGCAATTGATATTGGTGATGAGCCCATGCAGCTTCATAAAAAATTTCC
>JBDTMP010000464.1:0-3581 GCA_039934215.1 Ginsengibacter sp. | reverse complement strand
ATTTTCCTTGATCTTGTAATTGACGCTACCGCAAAACCGGGCAAATTTTCTTTCCCTTTTTTAAAAGATAGTAAGCTTAATTATGAGTTAAAGCAACGCAGGCCGGGTAATGGTGTTGCCTTTGCACAGGGTGTTACTTCAAAAGATTTTATGTACTTAATTATGCCGGACAGGTTTAGTAACGGAGATCCTTCCAACGACCGCATACCTGGAATGAGAGACCAGTCATTGAACAGGGACACTGTTTTTAACCGCCATGGTGGCGACTTGCAGGGGACTCAAAGCAAATTGGATTATCTGCAAAGTTTAGGAGTAACAACTATCTGGCTAAATCCTGTTATAGAAAATGATATGCCCGACAGAACCGAACATGGTTATGCATTCACTGATCACTATAAAATTGATCCACGTATCGGCGGTGAAAAAGCTTATCATAGTTTAATTGATGCTACGCATAAAAAAGGAATGAAGATGATACAGGATGCGGTGTATAATCATGTAGGATTATATCATGTAACTGTGCAGGATATGCCAATGAAAAGCTGGTTGCATGAATGGCCGGTTTATACCAACACCAGTTATAAAGACCAGGCAATATTTGACCCTTATGCAAGCACATCTGATAAAAAAATAATGACAGATGGATGGTTTACCAAACAAATGCCTGATCTTAATCAAAGCAATAAATATGTCGCTAATTTTTTAATTCAGCATGCTTTATGGACGGTAGAAGAATTCGGTATTGATGGATGGAGGATTGATACCTATGCATACAACGATCTTAATTTTATGAACCGGTGTAATAAGGCATTGATGGATGAATATCCAAAGCTCACCATGTTCGGAGAAACATGGGTGCATGGCGTACCAAACCAAAGTTATCTTGTACAAAATAATTATAACCTTCCTTTTAAAAGTAATCTCCAGGCATCAACAGATTTCCAAACGCTATGGGGTATCACCGATGCTATGACAAAAGATTTTGGATGGACGGATGGCGTAAATGTTTTATACACAACACTCGCCCAGGATTTTGTTTATAAAGATCCTATGCGTGAAGTTATTTTTCTTGATAACCATGATATGGCAAGGTTTTTTTCTGTGGTAAATGAAGATGTGGTGAAATATAAGTCGGCTCTTACATGGCTACTAACGTGCAGGGGCATCCCACAAATTTATTATGGCGATGAAATTGGGCTTACAGGATTTACCTATCCAAACGACGGACATGTACGCCAGGATTTTCCAGGAGGTTGGCCAACAGATTCAGTGAACAAATTTACTATTGGAGGCCGCAATGTACAGGAAGAAGACATTTGGAGTTACATTGCAAAACTTGCCAACTTCCGTAAAACTTCTTCTGCTATTACAACAGGAAAGCTGATGCAGTATGTACCCCAGGATGGCGTGTATGTTTATTTCAGATATGATAAAAATCAGACTGTAATGGTAGTGATGAATACATCGAAAGAACAAAAAACAATTTCTCCTTCAAATTATCTGGAGAGAACTAATGGGTTTTCAAAAATGAAAGATGTGATCACTGGCGAAGTAAGTGATTGTAAAGATTTTTCTGCTGATGCAAAAAGTAGCTATGTCTACGAGTTGATCCACTAAGGATTTTTTAAAATTAAATTTGCATTTTCCTTATTTATCTTTTGTAAAAATTAATTCATGTCGGTAAAAAAATGGCTGATAGCAATACCAGTTTTATTAGTGCTCGTTTATTTTGCCGGGCCGTCTCCCAGTACGCCTACCTATTCCAATGTAATGCCACAGTTGCCTTCAGTTCCTTCTGCTCTTGAAAATTATATTTCAAAAACCGAACAGCAACATCATTTAAAACCAGATAACGAAGCAAGGATTATATGGAATAACGACAGCCTTAAAAACAAAACGGAATATGCAATCGTGTACCTGCATGGATTTTCAGCGTCCCAATTTGAAGGCGCTCCCACGCACCGGAATATCGCAAAAATGTTTGGCTGCAATTTATTTTTATCGAGGCTGGCGGAGCATGGTATTGATACGGTTGAGGCTTTAATAAGTTTAACCGCAGATGAATATTGGGAAAGTGCAAAGGAGGCATTGGCAATCGGGAAACAACTTGGAAAAAAAGTGATATTGATGGGCACATCCACCGGCGGTAGCAATGCTTTACAATTAGCCGCAACTTACCCGGATGATGTAGCTGCGCTTATTTTACTTTCTCCCAATATTGCTATAAACGATCCTAATGCATGGATTTTAAACAATCATTGGGGAATAGAAATTGCAAATATGGTAAAGGGTTCGCATTATAATACGGCGAGGGATACCCGTCCTGTATATAAGCAATACTGGAACTATCAATACAGGCTGGAAGCGGCTGTGGCTTTAGAAGAATATCTTGAGACAACAATGGTTCCCGGTACATTTAAAAAAGTAAATCAACCGCTATTACTTTTATATTATTATAAAGATGAGCAACACCAGGATCGTGTAGTGAAAGTATCGGCTATGAAGAAAATGTATGATGAGCTCGGAACAGCGGCTAATCTTAAACGTGAGATTGCCATGCCGAATACAGGCGATCACGTTATTGCATCGCCCTTTAAATCGCACGATGCGATAGGTGTGCAGAATGAGATTGAGAAATTTATGGAGGAGGTTTTGAATTTGAAAAAGGTTCAATAAAGAGACCTGGTTTTTTATTTATAGAATGAAGCCTGATTACTTCTCACAACAAAGTACCCCACAGAGTTCGTGTTTTTTGTTGTTGTATTTCTTTGTTGAGTGTTTCGTCATCATCGTACCAGCCTTTGGTATGATCAATTATTGTGGCTTTAAAATTATCCAGGGTAATATTCTTTTTAGCATTCACCGGTTTAATATCACTTTCATTTACGCCGGTAACCATCACCTTTGTTGCGATCCACGAAGTATATAGTCGCGGAATGGTTACACCCATTATCATTCCGGGTAAGCCATTTATAGAACAAGGCCCGCCGGGAATAAGAATTTCATCGGTATAAAATGCAAATACATATACGCTGTCAAACATTGTTGCAACAGCTTTCCTGCAATTAAATCCGGCAATCACCCTGTTTTCATTAGTAATTCTCCATTCCAGTTTTCTTATAGAATCTTCTACATTTACATCAGAGCCCCATATATTTTTTCGCATGTTCAATTTGCCGGTTTTATAATCACTGTACCAAACGTTTTCTTCGTCACCCTTTTTCCAGAAATCCGGTATTTTCCTGGATTGCTCATCCCAATGATCAAATTTGTAAACACTCCTGTCGTCAGCAAAAGTGAAAGTGTAGTAGGCTGTTTTAAATTTTGGAAGCTTGTCTTTTAAGTCCTGCAGCCACGAAAAGCTGGGAGTTGTTTTTTGAACATTTGAAACTACTTCATACTCTATTACTGCCTTACTTATAAATTGCTGTGCATAAGAATGCGCCATAATAACCATAGCGATAATTGTACAACTGATTTTGATCTTCATAATAATATTTTTAAAATTATTTTTCCGGCGCCACAGTTGCTTTGGATTTATTTTTAAAATCCCATGTAAAGCCAATCATGAAATATCTTTT
>JBDTMP010000463.1:0-8577 GCA_039934215.1 Ginsengibacter sp. | reverse complement strand
CATTTACTAATTAGACTTTATCTTCGCCGTAAAATTTTTTTCTATGAATTTACATGAATACCAGGCTAAAGAGTTGTTGAAGAAATATAATGTTCCTGTGCAGGAAGGCTTTGCATGCAACACGGTGGCTGAAGCAGAAGAAGCCTATCGCTTTATCAACAGCCAGTATGGAAGCAGGTTTGCTGTAATCAAGGCGCAGATCCATGCCGGCGGCAGGGGTAAAGGAACTATTATAGGAACCGAGCAACGTGGTGTCGCGGTCGCCAAGAATGCTGAGGATGTAAAAAGGATAGCCCAAAATCTTTTGGGTGGTACGTTGGTAACGGTTCAAACAGGCGAAGCAGGCAAACTGGTTAATAAAATATTGGTGGCTCAGGATGTGTATTATGATGGACCGGACAAAGTGAAAGAAATATATCTTTCAATTTTACTTGACAGGGCGAAAGGAAAAAATGTAATCATGTATAGTACTGAGGGTGGCGTAAACATAGAAGATGTTGCGCACGATACTCCCGAAAAAATATTTAAAGAGTGGGTGCATCCCGGGGGAGGGCTTCCTTCTTTCCAGGCAAGAAAAATTGGATTTAATCTTGGGCTTAAAGGAGACGCTTTTAAAAATTGTGTAAAGTTTGTAACCAATTTATATAATGCATACGTTGGCCTCGATTGCAGCATGCTCGAGATAAATCCATTATTCAAAACCAGCGATAATAAAATAATCGCTGTTGATTGTAAAATGAATATTGATGATAATGCATTGATGCGGCACCCTGATATTGCAGTGTTGCGTGACATCACAGAAGAAGATCCTACAGAGGTTGAAGCCGCGAGATTCAATCTGAATTTTGTAAAACTTGATGGAAATGTTGGTTGCATGGTGAATGGCGCTGGCCTTGCGATGGCGACGA
Source organism: Ginsengibacter sp. (assembly GCA_039934215.1). Lineage (GTDB taxonomy): Bacteria > Bacteroidota > Bacteroidia > Chitinophagales > Chitinophagaceae > Ginsengibacter. The sequence goes on along the minus strand of JBDTMP010000463.1, from coordinate 7,669 downwards.
TGGATATGATAAAGCTGAGCGGCGGACAACCGGCGAACTTTCTTGATGTGGGCGGTACAGCAAATGCTCAGACTGTTGAAGCCGGTTTTAGAATTATTTTAAAAGACCCAAAAGTAAAAGCGATTCTGATAAATATTTTTGGCGGTATCGTTCGATGCGATCGTGTAGCCCAGGGCGTTATAGATGCTTATCAATCTATCGGCAATATCGGGATACCGATAATTGTGCGCTTACAGGGAACCAACGCTGAAGTAGCAAAAGACCTTATTGACAAAAGTGGATTGAAAGTGCAATCCGCAATTCTATTAAGTGAAGCTGCAAGCCTTGTGAATAAAGCAGTAGCATAACGCTATTTGTTTGGAGGATCTCTCCTGTAAAACTTAAAACCGCCTTCCTGTTTTATTAGTTTGCATTCTTTGCAGGTACTGTCAAACTTAGTATTGTTTATTTTTACGACAAAGAATGCCGGCTTGTCAATATTCCCTTCCAATAAAAAGTTTTCATCTGCTTCTCCATAAATTGGTGATGGAGGTTTTTTTGCATAAAAATATTGGGCATAACTTTTAAATCCGATCGGCCATATATAAGCGTCTTTGCCTTTCATACTTTCATAGAAATCAATTGCCGGGCCCTGGGAATAACGTTCAATTTTTGGAACCACCGCCAAAAGATAAATAAAAAGACAAATAGCTGTCGAATAGAAAAGAAATAAAATTCCTTTTAAATATTGTTTTTTAGAAAGCATAATTACGGCGGCTACTATTAGCATAAAATATGCTATACCAATAAAACTTTCGTACCCGCTCCAGTTTACTTTTACCTGCAGGCTCGCAGCGGCAAACGGATCTTTTAAGTAAGGCAGCAATAAACTTTGATGTGTTGCAACGAAAGGAATCGCCGCCAATAAAAATGAAAAAACAAACCCCATAAAAACAATTAATACGAGCACATATTTTTTCATGCTTTCATAATTGACAAGAAGCTTCTCAAGATAAACAGTTGCAAGAAAAGCAAGAGGCATGTACGTAAGTGAAGAGTAATGAACAATTTTAGTAGTAGTGATGCTAAACAGGATCATTACAACCCAAAAAAGTATTTTCATCAGCAACGAAAAATTATTTTTCCAATAAGAATTTTTTCCAAACAGAACAGGAAGCGCAATTATTGAGATGGGGAAGCAGCCAATAAACACAACCACAAAGTGATAATAAAATGGCTCTCCATGCGCAGCAACCGGTTTTAAAAAAAGATCAACCTGGTATGATAAAAATTCTTTCAAAAACCAAAACCCATTGTTGATAACTTCTGTGCCGAACCATAAAAAACATATGGCCGTAAAACACAAAATAAACAACAGGATTTTCTTTATTCCCGGAAAGCTTTTAAACCGGGTAAATATAAAATAAACGAAGAAGGCAATGAGGAAAACAAGCAGGCCGACCGGGCCCTTCGTTAACGTAGCAAGACCGATAAACAATCCCGCTAAAGATGAAAATAAATATTTGCTTTTAGAAAACGAAACAGAAATATCCATGTACATAAAGTAGATACCTATGAAAATAAAATAATTAAAAACGGGATCTATTATGGCCGATTTAAAATACAGGTGCGGTAAGAAAGTTCCTAAGTAAGCTATCGCCCATATAAAACCAAACAGTGGACTCCTGTGTTTTTTACCAATAAGAAAAAGTGTTACAAGTGTGATAATTCCAAACAAGGCATTGGGCAGCCTGGCTGCAAATTCATTGATTCCAAAAGCCTGCATGCATGCCGCCTGCAGCCAAAAGAAAAGCGGAGGTTTTTCCCAAAAGGGCTGAAAATTTATTTGTACCCTGTGGTAATTTCCAGTAACGATCATCTCACGTGCTGACTCAGCGAAATTTATTTCATCCCAATCAAAAAGATGCACTTTACCCAGGAAAGGAATAAAAAAAAAGATACCCGATAAAATAATTATTGTAAGGTAAATCGTGTTTTGATTTCTCTTTACCGGGTGAGCAATTTCCATTTATATATATTAAGCTTTGTAAGAAAATAAAGGAGCGAGACTTTTAAAACACCAAGCCCATAAGTGATACTTCTTTTCAAATTTATAGAAGAGGCTTCTTCAAAATATTTTGTAGGACAGGTAATTTCGGCGATCTCAAAATTATTGTAGAAGATCTGTGCGATTACCTGGTTATCAAAAATAAAGTCGTCTGAATTACCATTATAATTTATTGTCTCAAGTACATCCCGGTGATAGGCCCGATAGCCTGTGTGGTATTCCGAGAGCTTTTGGTTCATAAACAGATTCTGGAAAAATGTAAGAAATCTGTTGGCAATATATTTATACATTGGCATGCCTCCTTTTAAAGCGCCTTTACCAAGAATGCGGCTACCAAAGACAACTTTATAGAGATCATTGCCAATTATCGAGATCATTGCCAGCAGTAGCTTTGGGGTATATTGATAATCGGGATGAAGCATTATAATAATATCGGCATTGAGCTCAAGCGCTTTATTATAACAGCTTTTCTGGTTGCCGCCATAGCCTTTATTTTCAGGATGGCGTATGATGTGTTTGATGCCAAGTTGTTTTGCAACTTCTATGGTATTATCAGTACTGTTATCGTCCACCATTACTATATCGTCTACCACATCCATAGGAATTTCCAGTATTGTTTTCCCCATTGTAAGTGCAGCATTGTATGCCGGTAAAACCACCACAACTTTTTTGCTTTGATACATTTTTTATGATCAGTTTACAGTTACTGAAAATATTTTATTTTCATTTTTTAAGTGCTGCAAAAGTAAACCTAGCAAAGTAAACAGTTTATTTTTTTTCAAAAAAAATGCCGGCAAAAAATGCCAGCATCATTAAACCACATTATAATTAAAAACCGGTATTTATTTTGGCAGCAACACTTTGTCAACTACGTGAATTACACCATTGCTTTGGTTTACATCGGCAATAGTCACATTTGCTGTGCCGCCGTTTTCGTCGGTAACCATTATTGTATTGCCATTCGTTTTTGCGGTAAGTGTTTCGCCTTGCACTGTTGTTAAAATTGCGGAGCCATTTCCCTCTTTAATCATTTTTGCAAGATCCCATGAATTTAATTTACCAGGAACTACATGATAGGTTAAAACAGAAGTAAGCTTTGCTTTGTTTTCAGGCTTTAAAAGTGTTTCCACAGTACCGGCAGGTAATGCGTCGAATGCCTGGTTGATTGGAGCAAAAACTGTAAAAGGTCCCTGGCTGGATAATGTCTCCACCAGGCCTGCAGCTTTCACCGCTGCAACCAGAGTTGTGTGATCCTTTGAATTGACTGCATTTTCAACAATATTTTTTGCAGGATACATTTCGGCTCCTCCCACCATTACTGTTTTATTCATATCGTCCATTCCATCCATCTTCTTCATTTTATTTGATGAAGTACATGCAGCGAATATGGCCAAAGAGCATATTGCTAATAATTTAATTTGTTTCATTTTTTAGTTTTTTTTTAATTTAGTTTTTATTTTAATCATCTACGGCAAAATATAAAAAGGGGTTTGCGTCTTATGAAAAAAAATAAAATTAACGATCTGGGATAAACGAATTTTTTTTAACTATAATATTAAAACCGATTTCTAAAATAGCGTGGGTCATCAGCGAACCTTAATTTTATATGCGATTAATCTTTTATCGTTGGGGAAAAATATTTTTTCGAAAAAAAATATCAATCGCAAACAAAATCCAAATTATTTTGTTATAGATCACTGGCCGTTAAAAAATCAGGAGAAAGTAAGAATGGAATTAAAAATTATGAGCTTATATCTTAGAGATCACATACATCTCATCCATAGTAGGAGTCGGGCTGCCACCGGCTTTTTCAAGTGTAATAGCAAAGGCCTCGGCCTTACCGAAAGATTTCATTTTTTGAATATGATAAATTCCTTTTTCAGTGGAGATCATGCCACCACTTACAGGTTTGCCATCAACAATGGCCCACAATTGGTATTGTTTTCCTGCAGGAATAGCAGGCAAATTTGATGGATCTATATAGACCTCACCGGTATTTTTCATCCAAAATATTTTAGCCAAAGCTTCGGGAGCATGAGGCGTTCCATTTAAAACGACAGGAACCGAATTTTTATCAGTTATCACATCCATGTCTTTATTCATAGCAAGATTAACGGAATCTTGCTGCGCAATTTTTTGTTGTGCAATTTGCAGATCACTGTTTGTGGATTGATATTTATTATAATAAGAATAATTAAGTATTGCGCTGCCGATTAGCAGGACAAGCATCGCCGCAGCAATGAGTTTAAAGTAAGATGGTATCCGGTAAATTACGGGTTCGGCCCTGGCTGCACCTGTCTTAATAAAAGATAAATTGGCTTTTTTACCGTCAGCATTTATTTGCGAAAATATTTTTTCTTTTACCAAACCGGAGGGTTCTATTGCATGCGCCAGCGCATAGGATTCAAGTGACATTTCTACTTCCTGTAATTCCTTTTTTACTTCAGGATATTCTGCAATCCATGACTCTACCTGCACTGTTTCTTCGGGTGAAGAAAGCCCCATGGCATAAAGCTCAAGAAATCCGGATGATATGATGTCGTTACTATTCAATTTTAATTTTGCAATATTTTTCTTAGTTCCATAATCGCTGTTCTCATTCTTGTTTTTACAGTTCCTAACGGTATCGCCAAATGTTTAGATATCTCATCCTGGGTAAATCCCCCAAAATAAGCAAGATCAATAATTTGTTTTTGGTCGTTTTTAAGGAAGGTTAAATGTTTGCGAATTCCTAATGCATCAAAACTGGCAGCAGTATTGGTATTTTCGCTGATGTTATCTACGGCATTCTCCGTGTTCCGGATTTTGGCTTGTTTTTTATAACCCTTACTTCGTATTGTATCAATGGTAAGGTTTCTGGTAATGTTAAGCATCCATGTAAACAATCTTCCCTTTGAGCTATCGTAATTAGAGAAATTATTCCAGATTTTTACAAAGGCTTCCTGCAAAACATCTTCAGAGAGTTCCTTTTGTTCAAGCATTTTATAGATGATTCCATAAAGCGCTGCGGAATAATTATCGTACAGGTATGCGAAAGCGGATTGATCTTTATTTTTCAAAAGATATATAAGTTCTTCCTCACTATATTTCTTTATTTCGGGCAAATCTCTGTTTATAAATGAATGAAAATCTTATGAAAAAATAAGAGGTTTAAAGATAGGGTTTTAATTGACATTAGAATTTTTGAATGTAAAAAATTCCGGGAGAGTAGTATAAAGTTTACAGGCGCATTTCATTTCTCAAAATAACAAACGCTGCCACCGACCCAATCTTTATCCATATTATATCTTACACCAATCATTTTGCCTTTGCTTAGTCTTGCAAGATTATTCACGGCGATCGGTCTTGGCGCCCCGTCTTCCCAAAAATAAAAAATTCTTGCTTCGGCTTTGGCAGGCACATTGGGTGTTTGTATCACATCAGCATATTTTACTTTTCTCTGCAATATCCAGTTTTCAGGATCGGCAACAGCATCTATATCCTCTTTTTTTATATCAATAATTACTCCCTGCCCCGCAAAAGAAAATAACGGTTTAAGCACAAAATTTTCCAGGTCGCCAGGCAGTTGTTTTATTTCATTTAAAAAAAATGTTTCCGGTACGAAAGGATGATGTATAAAAGGAAGGGTAAACTTGCTAATGCGATAGAACCAGTTTGGATGTGGCACCCATTCAACGTCGAGTGGTTGCGTAATATCTACAACGTCTCCAAGATTATTTTTTATTTGAGTAAGCTCGTCAAAAATGATGCGATTGTAAATTCTTTTTATTTCTATTCTTTTCCCATCTTTTTTGTAAAATAATTTTTTTCCATCCTGTTCAAGTTCTGTTAAGCAAACTATGGCAATATCAAGATAATCCTGCGTGCAGTAAAAATCAATTCTTGTCTTTTGTTCGTGAGGTTTTATTTCAAGCAATATCACATTTTCCACTTTGTGATCTCCCATGATTATTTTTTTTAAAAGGGCTTTATAAGATTCAGCATTAAAGCCGTTGAGATAATGATCAAAATTTTTTGGTATGTCGAAATGTTTCTCAACAATCAGCGGATACATTACCTGGAAAGCAAACAAAGTAGGAAACCCCTGCATCTCGATTAGTTGCGGCTCAAGTTCTCCGTTTTTGTTTTCACATATTCCAAAGTCGAATGCGATAAAGTGAGTATGATCATTTTCATTCGGAACATTTTCACCTTTCGGAATGGCGTGGCTGGTAAGTGTTTTAAAATCGGGTCTAACAATAAAATCCACGATAGCTTCGCAGGCATCAAGCATTTTATCAGTAAAGTCTTTAGGGATAAATACAGGAGTTTCCGCTATGCGAAAAACAATGTCACCGGGATGTTTGCTGTTCAGGTCGTGTAAAAAATCTTCATATTTTTTTTGAGTGAAATTTTCATTGAACTGTTTCCTGAGTGAGGCTATCATGGTTGTATTTTTTATTTTCAAAAAAGAAAGATAAGAAAATACCTTCTATGCCTGAGTGAGTATTAATAAATAGTTGTTGATTAATTGAATGCCCGAATTTCAGGATTGTCGCCCGGTTTAGACTTCATACCATTCAGCCCAAAGCTCATACTAAAACGGCAAGTGTAGCCAGGCTATGAAGAGCGATGTTCAAAAAATTTGGAAGTATATGCGAGTAGGTCCACATAATTTTATCAGGATCATTTAATTGTTCAATCATAGATTCCCATTTTTTCTGCCCATGATTTTTTATAACTGTTTTCTTTTTTTCTTCGGTTTGTAAATACATACTCATACCTATAGGGTCGGCTTCCGGATGGAATTGCGTTCCTATAAAATAATCACTGAACCTGATTCCCATGATTGCTCTCTCGTACGGCACATGCGTTCTTTCCTTTTCAATGCACAATATTTTTGCCTTCTTGTATAATACATTCATTCGCGGCTCAATTACCTGGTACTCCCTGCTGTCAACCGCGTAAAATGGATCACACATTCCATTAAATACCGGCTCTTCTAACCCATCTTCCAGCAAATGAATTGGGAAAACACCAAATGATGTAGAATTTCTTGCACACACATTGGCAAGTTCCCAATGCCTGCACACCAATTGAAATGAATGACAGATAAAAAACACATATTTCTTTTGCGCCTGCTGTGGATCGTTATTCCATGTTTCAATTTCATCAAGCCAGGTGAAATAATGTTTCTCCCATTCTGACCCTTCGCTCGCCAGCGGGCTTCCCGGACCACCTGAACTTATGTAAACATCATAACTAAGATCGGGTACACTATTTTTTAAACGAACATCAAATTCATCCAATATAACATGAGTGTTATTGAACTCACCAAACTGCCTGATAATATCACGTAAGCATCTCATTCCCTGGTTTTCCGCACCTTCGTATAGATCGAGTATGGCGATTCGCAAGACCTGTTTATCATTATTGTTCATTATGCAAATATAATTGAGATGCAGATAAAAATCGTTCATGGTATCTGCATTTACTTTGATAAAATATCCTAGAAAGCAACCGTGGTGCGGCCGGGTTACATATCGAAATAAATTGCGAATAAACTAAAAGTAGCCTGATGTTTTTCTACAGTGTTTAATGCCTTTTGTGTTTTTCTTATTTTATACTTTTTACAAGTTGGAT
>JBDTMP010000462.1:0-7012 GCA_039934215.1 Ginsengibacter sp. | reverse complement strand
ATTGTCGAAGGAATATTCTCAACTATTTATTTTTATAAACAAGATATTAAAAAAAAGCTGTAAAAAATGAAACGGAAAAAATTATAGAATTCCTTCAAATTATTTTTTTTAAGGTAAAGTCTACGAAAATTTTTTAATGTTTAAATGCCGGCTGCAAATATGGCGAGAGCGCAGTGAATGGAACGAGCAAATTCACTTCCCCTTCTGCATAAGATTTTATTTCATAAGGCGCATATAAAAATCCTATTCCGGTTTTGGTCACATAGAAATTCTCAGTCAGTGGGATTTTATTTACCAGGAAGTCATTTTGATCTAAAGGCTTACTATTTTTTATTTCAAATTGTACACGTGCAACTTTATCCAGGATCGAGGGCAGGGCCTTAACGCCCGCAGGATTTAAAACATCGGTTAAAGCAATTTTTTTGCCATTCGATTTTTGTATGGTTTCAAGTGATGTTCCATAGTTGCCGTGAGCGCCACCTGTAAATCCAAAACTATAATGTGCTATAGTAATCAATTGTTCATTCTCATACATAACCATTACACGGTCTTCTTCTTCCACAGATAATGATAAACCCATTTCCGGAGTTTCTTTTGAAAACATTTTGGTATTTTCTTTTTTCCATGTTGTCAGAAACTTATTTTTTTTATCAGTCATCCATTTTAGTAAGTCTGCATTGGGTGTCTTTATTCCGAGTGCCAACTGAATATGTTTTTTTAATGCTATAGAAAGAGCATTATTTTCAGCAGGCCATATAGAAGCTATCAGGTAACTGGCCTCTGATTCATTTTTAATTTGTGGTAATAATTTGGCCTCGCCTTTTGTGCTATAAAAGTTAAGTGGCGTAAAAATTTTATCATTGGAAACCTGTAAATGAAATGATGCATTTTTCACCGGGTTGTTTTCTTTTTGCAGCCTGCTGTTTCCGGTGAAACTTTTATCAGTTAAGATCCCTGAAAAAATAAAACTGATTGGGCCACCGATAGCACTTATTTCCAGGCTATCATTTTTTGAAAGTGGCTCATTGTAATAAATCGGCATTGGCCATTGGTTTTGCATAAACCAAATATATCCGAAGTAGCTTTCAGCTGATTTGTGTAAGTGCATAGTCGCAGACATATTCCCAACCTTTCCTGTAAATACTTTGTACCAGCTTTCGCTGCTTTGAGAAATACCGGTTGAAGAAATAAATGAGAGTATCCCAATCATTAATCGTTTCATAAGAAAAATTGAAAAATGAATGTTGAAATTGTGGCTGTATCGGGAGTGCAATAGCCCGATTTAATTTTAGTAATATCTAAAACGTGGTTTATGAAATTTAAATTATGCAAATCATCCCGTAATTCTGAAGCGCAATAAATAGGAAGCGTTACCTTAAGGGTAATTTTTGTAGGATTAATGTAACACCGACAGAAGAAATCAAATTTATCTCCGTTTCTAACAATATGTATAAAATCCGGAAAATTTAATACCCGGTGTGATAACGTTTACCAAAAATAAGAATGCTTGCTTTCTTTTTTATAACGCTTCCAACGGTACGGTATTTGAATTCAATCTTAGTTATTGTTCGCCCATCGGCAGCGAGTTCAATAAGGCGGCTTTCCTGCCCGGCGGGGATAGTTTCATCAACAGCCGGTGATAATTTGTCGCCGCTTTCAAAAAATACTCCAAGTGCACTTAGCTTGATTTCAGCCCCTTCTACTTTAAAACGGATTGCGGTAAATTGACTCCTGCTGGTTACATTTATTACATCAGTTTCCCTGATAAAGCCGGCCTTTGTTTCTCCTAATAATTCCCAGCCTTCTTCCACCGCTATGCTGTTACGGGTAGAGCCGCAGGAAAAAGAAATCAATACGAGAAGAATAAATAAAGTGTGTTTAAAAGCTTTACGAAATGTATAAGTAATATTCATAGTAAGTTATTGTTGTTTAGCAAATCTAATTAATCTTTGGACATACTTCATCCTGGGAATATTAAAATATAAAGTTGCGTCTATACTGGACAGTGATAAATGCTTTACCAATAATACTTCTAAAAAAATCAATTTGAAAATGGTAAAAATAATGTTCCCCTTTTTTATGGATATATCTTTTACCGTGATTATTAATTTATCGCCTTGGATTTGAATACAATATAGTATCCATCTTAAAACTTTTTAATTTTTTTTTAAACTTTTTTTATTTTTTAATAAAGTAATTTAACTTTACGTTAATTTTAACCTGGAATAAATAATTCGTGTGGAACAACCACATGGAGGAAATCAGAAGAACATGCTTGTTTTAATTGATACATAAACAAACCAAACAGTAACTAAATTTTTTTAAAAACTGCTTATGAAAAGATTACTGACATCTTTATTGTTAATCACTTTTAGCCTCGCTTCTTTTGCGCAGGCGCAAAAAACGATCACAGGGACTTTAACCGACGATGCCACCCGAAAAACGATTCCCTCGGCAACGGTTACAGTGAAAGGAACTAACACGGCAACTACTACAGATCCCAATGGCAACTTTAGAATTCGCACAAATATTACCAACCCAACCTTGGTATTTACGTCTGTAGGCTACGATCCAAAGGAAATTGATTACAGCGGAGATGGCGCCGTAACAATTTCGCTGACGTCTAAAAATGCGGCCTTAACTGAAGTTGTGGTTACGGCACTCGGCATTAAAAAGCAAAAAAGAGAACTTGGTTATTCAGTTACTGAAATTAAGGGAAGTGAAGTGGCGAAGACCAACGAAGTGAACCCAATCAATGCGCTACAAGGTAAAGTAGCCGGGGTGCAGATTGATCAGGGCGCTGGTGGATTATTTGGAAATTCGAAAATTGTAATACGAGGTAACTCAACATTGGGAACAAACAATCAGCCTATTTTTGTTGTTGATGGAGTTATCATGGACAATGGGGTTTTCGGCGGTACAGGCCGTGATTTCGGAAACGATTTTAAGAATTTAAATACTGAAGATTTTGAATCGGTTTCTGTTTTAAAGGGGTCTGCAGCGGCGGCTCTTTACGGAAGCCGTGCTATAAATGGAGTAATATTAATCACTACAAAAAAGGGCTCTGTACGGAAAGGTGTTGGTGTATCAGTAGCTCAATCTGTAAATATTCTTGACCCTTATGCAGGACCTAAATTTCAAAATGAATTTGGCGGCGGCACGGTAGGAGCTTTCTTCACGGATAACCGCGAGCCAAATTATAAGCCCGACGAGTCGTGGACAACTAAAGTATTTCCTATAGATCCCATAACAGGACTCCCTTATATAGATCGCCAGATCTATCGTGAACTGGAAAATTGGGGACCGAGGATGGACGGCCAGGAAGTTACCAATTATGATGGAACACCTACTAAATACTTACCACACCCGAATAACTTTTTAGATGCGTTTCAAAAAGGGTTTGGATCTAATACGAATGTTGCCATAGATGGTGGTTCAGAAAAATCAACATTCCGCGTATCTTATAATCACAACGAAGCGAAAGGAATAGTGCCGAATAATAAATTAACTAAAGATGCTTTTGATGTGCGGGCCACACAAAAACTAACCAAATGGTTGAGTGTAGATGCGGGTGTTGCTTACAGTAATTTTGAAGGAAAGAATCCTCCGCGCCTTGGCGGCCTTGATGCATTTGCATCTGATAATTTTGGAAAATTGTTTTCGTGGATATTGCCCCGCAATTATGATACTAAATACTGGATGCAGAAAGAACACTACACTAGTATACTTGGTGGTGCACCCCAGCTTAATGATCCTAATGAACCTAATAAATCACCTGAATCAAGATTCTGGTTCCAGCTATTTGAAAACACTTATTTGCAAAAAGAGCAATTGCTTCGCGGCAGATTGAGTGTTACTGCTGATCTTACTTCATGGGCCAAACTGGTGCTGGAAGGCAACATCAATAATATTTATATCAAGCGCGAAAATAAAGAACTTGGCCAGCAGCAGGATTTCAGGGGCGGATTGTACGGGCTTGGTTTCGAAAACAGGGAAAGTAAGTTTTTAAAAGCTCTCCTTATGATGAATAAGGAAATAAGTAAAGACTTTAGCGTATCAGGATATATCGGTGCAGAAATGCAGCGCTTCACAAATAGTTTTGAATATACAGAGACGAGAGGAGGCCTTAACTACCCCGGTAATTATTACATTACAAATTCAGTGAATGCTCCTTTTGCAGACGGAGGTATCAGCAGCAGGAAAAGTTTTAATTCATTATATGCCAGTGCAGACTTCTCTTATAAAAATTTATTGTACTTACAAACCACATGGCGCGGCGACTGGTCATCAGCGCTTACATATTTAGATGGTTCAGGAAATAATTTTTACAATTACCCGGCAGCAAGTTTGTCCTGGATATTCACCGAATCATTTAAATCATTACCATCCTGGATCACTTATGGTAAGCTAAGAGCAAACGTTGCCGCACTGGGAGCGGATACAGATCCATTTACGATCAATCCCGGCTTTGTGTTTAGTGGTTTTAGCAATGCAAATGGCGGCCAGGTTCCTACGTCCACTTATTCAAGTCTCAATGCACTTCAGCCTGATTTAAAACCTGCACGCAAAATATCCAAAGAGGTAGGTGCTGAAATGCGTTTTTTAAACAACAGGTTGGGATTTGATGTTAGCCTCTACCAGGATAACACCAAGAACCAAATATTAAGAATTGGAACGCCAGATGTTTCCGGTGTAAATTCTATCCTGATAAACGCAGGAAATATACAAAATAAAGGAGTGGAGCTTTCTATAGATGCGACGCCTGTACAAACTAAAAACTTCAGCTGGAATACGGCGCTTAATTATTCCAGGAACAGAAACAAAATAGTAGAACTATATCCCGGCGTAAAAGAATATAACCTTGGTGCAAATGTTGCCGAAATAAGTTCCTGGGCAGTTGAAGGCGCTGCCTATGGAGTTTTGAGAACAACCATTCACTCTCAACCCGATCCTAAAACGGGAAAGCCCATACTTACATGGCGTTCCGATGCGAGAGCCGCATTTCCGGCAAGAAGCAATTACTTACAGGATGTAGGTGATATCAACGCCAAATTCAGGGGCGGATGGGATAACACATTTAACTATAAAGGATTTAGCCTTAACGTACTGGTTGATGCAAAAATAGGAGGTGACTTTGTATTGGCAACTTACAGGTATGGCACGCACACAGGTGTATTTCCCAATACGCTAAAGGGTAGAGATGCTGACCATGGGGGAATAGTATGGACCAGCGAATGGGACAACAAAACATATGACGATGGTGTAATTCCTGACGGCGTTTTCAGAGATGGCCAGATGGTTACCTTGCCTGATGGCTCACAGGTAAACGTTGGTGGGCTCACCTACGAGGAAGCTTACAACCAGGGTTATGTAGAACCAACACATTTGCCGCAATTTAGTTATCGCTACGGTTCGTCTTCAACTGGAGTATCCGACTATTGGGTATTGGAAAATTCATGGATATCGCTTCGCCAGGTAGCCCTTAGTTATAGCTTCTCAAAAAAGCTCGCTGAGAAATTAAGAGTAAATAATTTATCATTAGCAGTAATAGGCCGCGACTTGTTTTATATCTATCAAACGTTGCCTTATAATTATAATCCTGCTTCAAACAACTCTAATAACACAGCTTTTTCTGGAGAAGAAGGTTTTTTACCTAAAACCAGGAACGTAACATTCACATTGAGAGCATCATTTTAAATGGTAAGAATATAATTTGTAAAGATCCATTTTCGAAAAAATTATTAAAAATGAAACACGTAAATAAATACTCTTCTTATATAATCGCTGCCTCGATAGTTGTATCGGTAATGGGGTTAAGCTCTTGTAAAAAGAATTTTGAAAAAATTAATAATAACCCCAGTGTAGTATCGTCGCCTGATATCAAATTTCTTCTTACGTATGCAGAAGATAAGATGGTGACGTATGAATATACAGAGTGGATATGGGAAAGCATGGAGCAATTGTTTCGCTTTACACAGCATGTAACTTCTGATCCCTACGAGCTAACTAATAATGTGAACACACGCTTTGGTACTTACTACCTGCAGGTGTTGCCCAACCTTTTTGAAATCAGGAGGCAGATAGAAACCAAGGCAAACCCTGAAAGCTATAAGAAGATGGCTGCTGTAACGTATGTACTGCAGGCCATGCACGGTATTAAAGTAACGGATATGAATGGTTCCATTCCTTACACACAGGCCATTCAGGGAAGGTATGATGGTAATTTTAGTCCTGAGTATGATACGCAGCAGGAATTGTTCAACACCTGGCTGCAAGAGCTTAATGATGCAATCACAGTATTATCTGATAATACGCTTGCCAATCAGATTTCTTATGGTAATGCTGATGTTTTTTACAAAAGCGATTGGAACAATTGGGTAAGACTTGCCAATACATTGAAGTTGCGGATCGCGGCGAGATTGGAAAATGTTGATAATGCAAAAACGAAACAAATATTCCAGGAAGTAATGCAGGATGCAACCGGACCTATAGAAGAAGATAACGAGCAGCTTTCTTATCAGAATATGGATTATTTCGCATTTGGCGGCGGTGGTGAAATTAATTATCGGAGTACACGTTATGCAACAACTTCTATTATTAAGTTTTTGAAAGCATCTGATGATCCGAGGTTACCGATATATTTTGAATCAAATGATTTACGCGGCAGCTACAAAGACACGTTGTCAAAATACAACACGTCACTCCCGTCGTTCATTAATCCTGCAGATCCCCTGATACAATACCAGGGTGGACCTGCTGATTTCACAACGAATCCTTCTGTTGCTACTTATATAAAGAACGCTTTTGCAGTAGGTAATACGAATAGCGGTAATTCTATTTCAAGATATTTTTTGATTTCGCCGATAAACAGAAATTTCTTTTCACCAAGATGGAATTCCACTTCCGGTGAGTTTAAGGATGTAAAAGTAACAGCCGCAGAATCGAGTTTATTGATTGCAGAGTTTATTCAAAAAGGATATGCCGGAAGTGTGAACACAAGAGGCACTGCGGA
>JBDTMP010000461.1:0-5646 GCA_039934215.1 Ginsengibacter sp. | reverse complement strand
GTCACAAATTGTGACCGCATCACAAAAACGCCGAAAGACTAATGTTACACCTCATGCATTCACAGAACGGGGCGTCGCCGTGCACCCAAAAAGAATTCAAAATCGTATATTTTATCTGCTACAAATAAAATTATTGAATTGGAAAAGCAAGTCAAAATACAGCAAAATTTAAAAGAAAGACATTATGAAATAATCACCGCATAAAATTTTATCAATAGTTTTTTATCCGTGATAAAATGTAAACCGTTTCTGCTTATCTTGACTATTCAATTATTTATATGCCCGTAATTGCTCTCGATCTCGGTGGAACAAAGCTTGCCGCGGCTTTGATAAGTGATGAAGGAAATATAATTATTACCGAAAGCCAATCTTTGGAAAAAAGAAAAGGCCGTGAGGTTGCTGATCTTATTTTAAAGCAGGCGAATCAACTATTGAAAAAAGCGATTGAGAAAAATTTAGCTGTATCATCACTGGGAATTTGTGTGCCGGGAATAAGTTATTTAAAAACAAAAAAAGTATGGGCGCCCAATATTCCAGGCTGGGAAGATTACCCATTATTGGATGAATTGCAAAAAGGTTTGGAAGATAAAAATCTCGACATAAAAATAGATAGCGATCGTGCCTGTTATATATTAGGCGAAGTATGGCAGGGAAATGCCCGTGGATGCAGCAATGCTATTTTTCTATCGGTCGGTACCGGTATCGGAGCCGGCATCCTCGTAAATGGAGAGGTTCTGCGTGGTGCGCATGATATCGCCGGCGCTATCGGCTGGATGGGCATGGAGAAACCCTTTAAAGAAAAATTTATTTCCTGCGGATGTTTTGAGTATAATGCTTCCGGGGAAGGAATTGCAAAAGTCGCAAAAGAATGGATAGAAAACGGTTTCGAAAAAAGTATATTGTCTCATGGGAATATTGCTTCACTTACTGCTAGGGATGTGTTTGATGCTTATGAAACACAGGATATATTAGCTGTAAAAGTTATCAATAATGCGATTGAATATTGGGGAGTGGCCGTCGCCAACCTGGTAAGCATATTCAATCCTGAAAAAATAATTTTCGGTGGTGGTGTATTCGGGCCAGGAGTCAAATTCCTGGATGCCATTTATGCTGAAGCAAAAAAATGGGCGCAACCCATTAGTATATTACAAGTGAAATTGGAGAGGTCAGCCCTTGGAAATCATGCAGGTCTTTATGGAGCGGGCTATCTTGTAATGAAAAAATAACAAGTTATAATTATACTATGTATCAACGAAACAAGGTTTTCACCGCTGCATGTATTGCTATTTTATTATTCGGAATATTATTAATCGCATTGGGTTCTATTTTACCATTACTTACCGCAAAGTTTCAAATAAATGATTTAAAAACAGGCGGACTAGTATCGCTTCTTCCCGTAGGAATTTTGGCTGGCTCGCTAATATTTGGCCCTATCGTGGATAGGTATGGTTATAAAATATTACTTATCTCAGGCGTGATAGTATCCGTTATTGCTTTAGAAGGTTTGGTCTTTACCAATTCATTTTTCATTTTGCAAATATGCATTTTCATTACTGGTATTGGGGCAGGTGTTTTGAACGGAGGCGCCAATGCTTTAGTTTCTGATATAAGTATGGATAATAAAGGAGCCAACCTTAGCCTGCTTGGAGTTTTCTTTGGGATAGGCGCCCTCGGAACGCCATTGCTGCTTGGCATTTTATCCAAATATTTCCAGTACCCAATAATTATTTCTGCCATTGCCGTTTTCATGCTTTTTATTATAATTTATATCTTTCTTATCCGGTTTCCCAATCCCAAACAGGCACAGGGCTTTCCGCTGAAAGCAGGAATAAAATTGTTGAAAGAACCCGCGCTATTGCTCACCAGTTTTTTTCTTTTTTTTGAAAGCGGCATCGAAGGTTTAATAAATAACTGGACAACAACCTTTTTGCAGGGTCGGTTAAAAACTTCACCGGAAAATGCTTTATATGCATTGTCATTTTCTATTGTAGGATTAACGATTACACGTTTATTGTTAGGATCACTCCTAAAAAAAATATCGTCGTCAATTGTTTTGTTTGTCTCACTGTTGTTGATAGCCGTGGGCTGTTTAATACTTATCTATACTGCTTCTTACGGCATGGCGTTTACGGCTCTTATTATTATTGGCGCTGGTTTCGCAGCTGGCTTCCCGGTAATACTCGGGTATGTGGGCCATCTGTACGCCAGCTTGTCTGGTACGGCATTCAGCATAGCCCTGGTAATTGCTCTAACAGGAAATACGATTTTAAATTATTTGTTTGGCATTATTTCAAATAAATATTCAATCAGCAGCCTGCCTGTTTTAATTCTTGCCTGCATTATTTGTATGCTTGTACTTTTAATCCTGATAAAACAAATGATAATTCCAAAACTAAAAAACGAAAATAAAATTTCAAACATATAAACTACATAATTATGCTTGCGAAAACATGGTTGCAAAATGCCCGTTCCATAATGGATACAATTGAAGAAACACAAATGGAAAATATTCAACATGCTGCGTCACTCATGGCGGATACTATTGAAGCCGGGCGCTGGGTGCACACATTCGGTTGCGGGCACGCTACCATTCCTATTGAAGAAATGTATCCACGCATTGGAGGCTTCGTTGGCTTTCATCCTATGATTGAATTGCCCCTCACTTTCTTCACTAATATTGTAGGGGGCATGAGTGTTCACAATTTTGTTTTTCTCGAAAGAGTGGAAGGTTATGGAACAGAAATTATGAAAGGATATAATTTTGATCCCCGGGATTGTATGTGGCTATTTTCTCACACCGGTATTAATGCAGTAAATATTGATGTAGCTCTTGAAGCAAAAAAGCAGGGAATGAAAGTAATAGTATTCGGCTCCGCAAAAGAAGCCGAAGGAAAACAAACCCGCCATAGCAGTGGTAAAAATATTTTTGAGCTTGCCGATCTTATCGTTGACACTTGTGTTCCTATAGAAGACGCCAGCGTTCCTTTAAAAAATCATATAGATAAGGTTGGGCCTGTTTCTACACTTGCATTTGTAACTGCAGTATGGATGACTGTTACAACTGTTGCTGAAATATTAGCCGACAGGGGGGTGAAACTTTTTATTCATCCTTCACACAACGTGCCGGGCGATACTACCGCAAAAGAGAGATTATCAGAAGCTTTAGCAGAATACAAAAGCAGGATCACAGGCGTTTAGAATTTTAATAAATTCACATTGCATTTATATTTAGTCGGAACGTTTTTTATTTTAAACTTTTTAGTAAAATAAATTTAATATCCGGCGGCCTGCCCATCTTTTCTTGGGTCAGAAGCGCCATAATAAACGCCGTTTTTTTTCATAATGGCCTGGAATCCGCCATAGATGCCGACGCCATAACTTATTTTATGTCCGGCTTTAATCAGCTCCCGGATGGTTTCATAAGGAAATCCTGATTCAAGATATGTTGTCCCAACATCCTCCACATGTCCTTTATAAGAAATGGTTCCATTATGGTAAATTCGGGGCGCATCTCCGGCCTCCTGCAAACTCATACCAAAATCAAGGAGGTCCATTAAAATCTGGACGTGGCCTTGTGTCTGCATATCTCCGCCCATCACACCGAAGCTTAAAAATGGATTTCCATCTTTTGTTACGAACGCTGGAATGATAGTATGAAATGGTCTTTTTTCCGGTGCGTAAGTATTTATATGGCCTTCTTTTAAAATAAAACCTGCGCCCCTGTTTTGCAATACAAATCCTAAATCTCCCGGTACTTCGAGTGAACCGAAAAAGGCACTATTGCTTTGTATAAATGAAACCATATTTCCATCTTTATCTGCAACCGTAAGATAGATAGTGTGGCTCCCCGAAGGCAAGCCAGGATTATAAATTCCTGCTTTTTGCAGATCAATTAATTTTCTTCTTTCGGCCGCGTACTCTTTTGATAATAATTTTTTAATTGGAATATTGCCGAATGCTGGGTCGCCATAATAAGCAGCCATATCTTCATACGCAATTTTTTTTGCCTCGGTAAACAAATGAATATGTTCTTTGGATCCAAAAGAAATTTTAGAAAAATCAAAGCCTTCAAGAATGTTCAGTATTTGTAAAGCGCCCATCCCTTGCCCGTTAGGCGGCATTTCCCACACATCATATCCCCTGTAGTTTGTAGATATTGGATCCACCCATTCTGATTTATGACTGGCAAAATCCTCTGTTGTAATAAATCCTCCTACTGATTTCAGGTGATCCTGGATCTTTTGTGCGACCTCACCTTTGTAGAACCCATCTCTTCCTTCTTTACTGATGATCTCGAGCGTATGGGCAAGATTTGGATTTTTATAGATATCGCCCTTTTTAGGAAAGGAACCATTAATAAAATATTGTTTTTTAAAATTTGGGATGTCGGCTTTTTTAAAAGTTGACTCGTCTATTTGCATATTATCTGCTGTTTCCTGGGTGATGGGAATTCCTTCTATCGCATAATTAATAGCTGGCTTAAGAATTTCAGAAATTGGAAGCTTTCCAAATTTTTTATGCAATTCAAACCAGCCGTCTACACAGCCGGGGACCGTTACAGAAAGCGGTCCTCTTAAATATGAAACGCCTTCTTTTTGTTTTGCCTGCAGGTAAGCAAGACTCATATTTTTTGGAGACCTCCCGCTTCCGTTTAAGCCATATAATTTTTTCGTTTTAGCATCCCAAACGATAGCAAACAGATCGCCGCCTATTCCGTTCATGCCCGGGTCTGCGAAACCAATAAAAGCATTTGCAGCGATGGCGGCATCCACTGCACTGCCACCTTTTTTTAAAATTTCAATCGCTATTTGTGTTGCTATAGGATGGCTTGTTGCAACCATTCCATTACGTGCAATTACTTCTGAGCGTGTGGAGAAAGTTTTGCCTGAAAGCCTGTCCTGGGCATGTACGCCGGCTGTAATGGAAATAAAAAAAAATAAAAGGAAACGTGGTATTATGTACATTGGATTTATCTTTTAAAATTTGCGATTTTATTTTGTCCAGGTATTCTTATTCTTGTTCCCCGGGGTGGTAGCTGCGTTCCGCATGCTTTAAAACATCTTCTTTGTAAAATAAAACATCTTTAAATTTTCCTTCTGTATACATCGCTGCCTGGTCAGTAAAGTGTTTGGAATCTGGATGGCCGCTTTCACCGCCTGCAAGCAATGATTTTGCTTTTATCTTCTTCCCAAATTCTACAGCGCATATAAAACTATTTCCACCCACGCCATATCTTTTTTGAGTGCCGGGAAAATAGGTGCTTGCATAAGAGGGTAGCATTCCCCAGGCAGAAGAAGCAAATCCAACAGGGATGCTGGCTTCTCCATCATTATATTTTAAATCAATATCACCGGATATTCTTTGAAACCGGTTGATAGTACCCCATGATATTTTCCAGTCACCGAATTTATATTTCAGTTCATTCACTACTGCTTGCAGGGGTTGTAGTAAATCTTCTGCTTTAGCAATTTTTAAAAACCTTTCAGTCCTGGTTACCTGGTCAACATACTGGTATTCGTCTTCATCAATACTTTGTATCATTTTTGGGATTAGCTTTTGCCCCCATTCAACAGCTAATGTAGTTGCGACTGAATTTTCTCCACAGCGCAGGTTCCAGTTTTTTAAAACATTAATTGGTTCAGCTAA
>JBDTMP010000460.1:0-3120 GCA_039934215.1 Ginsengibacter sp. | reverse complement strand
AAATCCACATCAGCGCCTTCATAAATTAACGGTTCGGGTATTTTTGTTTTTTCATTTATTATTCCAATCCATGCCAATTTAAATCCTCCTTTATCAATGGCAATCCGGCAGGCTTCTTTAAAAAGCGCTTCCTCATCAGCAGTTCTTAAAATGACTTTGTTGAGTTGGCTGGTAAAATGATAGAGCCTGTCGACTTTACTAATTTTTGCTTCTAATATGCCGGGGAACATTTTTTGCTTTTATTTAATTCGTACATTATTTCTCCGAATATTTATTCAAGTTCGGTCTTTTCTTAATGACATCAACATGCTGTTTTTGTAGCCATAAAAGAATATTTTTTTTAATTCAAAAAAAAATAAATAACAAAAATAAGGAACGCCGAAGAGCTTTTCAGCCGCCGGCATTTAGCAATCAATAAAATATTTTTTAGTAAAAGTTTAGCAGGAAACAGGCGGGCCTGGCAATCGTTATTGCCGGATGACAAATTATTGTTTACCATTCATTTCGCTTATCAATTGAGCAACCAATGATGTCCATCCAGTTTGATGACTTGCTCCAAGCCCGTTGCCATCATCTCCATGAAAATATTCATAAAATAGAAAAAGGTGTTCATTGCCTGGTTGTTGATAAAACCAATTTTCCCTGCCATATATACTTCGTTTTCCGTCAGGATGTTTTTCAAATAAGCTAATTACCCTTTTTGATAATTCATCGGCCACCTGTTTCAGATTCATTTTATTTCCTGACCCCGTAGGGTACTCCACTAACAAATCCTCGCCATAAAATTCTCCATACTTTCTTATAGATTGAATGAGAATATAATTTATGGGAATCCATACAGGCCCCCGCCAGTTTGAATTGCCACCAAAAAAGCTGGAGGTAGAATCTCCCGGATCATATTTAATCGCGTATTCAATACCGTCAATATTAACTGAATAAGGATTTTTTTTGTGGTATTTTGATAATGCTCTTATGCCACCGGGAGAAAGAAATTCTTCTTCGTTGAGTAAATGTTCCAATATATTTTTTAGCCTGTCCTGCTGTACAAGTGACAACAAAAGTTTTTCTCCGCCTGCGTGCTCTTCATTAGGCCAAAACTTATTATTTCTCGTGCGGTATTTTTCAAACCAGGTAGTTCTTTTTTTAAAATCAAAAAGCTTATCAAGAACTCTTTTTTCAATAATAGATACAGCAAAGAGTGTAGTAAGGCCCACAATTGACTGTATGCGCAGGTGGATTCGATTGGAGCCTGCTTTTGAAAGAATGTCGTAAAAAAATTTATCTTCGTCATTCCACAAGCCGTGTAAATTAAGCGCTTCAGCTATCAGTACAAAATGTTCAAAAAATTTAGTTGCCGTATCTTCAAATGTCTCATCAACCATGGCAATTTCCAAAGCCATATCCATCATGTTAAGCGCATACATCCCCATCCAGCTTGTTCCGTCAGCTTGCTCAAGCTGATGGTTACCGGGCATTTCAATACTCCGGTTGAAGACCCCGATATTATCTAACCCAAGAAAACCTCCCTGGAAAATATTATTACCAGTGGCATCCTTCCTATTTATCCACCATGTAAAGTTGATAATTAGTTTTTGAAATATTCTTTTCAAAAAATTAATATCGCCATTACCAGTCATCTTTTTTTCTATGTGATAAACCTGTAAGGCAGCCCACGCCTGCACGGGTGGATTTACATCACTAAAATGCCATTCATAGGCAGGCAACTGGCCATCGGGTTTCATATACCACTCTCTCATGATCAGCAACAATTGATTCTTGGCGAAACCCGGGTCCAGCATTGCCATTGGTATGCATTGAAAAGCAAGATCCCACGCAGCATACCAGGGATATTCCCACTTGTCAGGCATTAAAATTATATCCTGGTTTTTAAGATGTTTCCATTCGTGATTACGCCCGGTAATCTTGCCGGGATTTACTTTAGTAATTCCATCGTCGGTGCTAAGCCATCTCTCCACATCATAATGATAAAACTGCTTGCTCCATAGCAGGCCTGCAAGAGCCTGGCGCTGGATTGTTTTCATATCATCAGTAATATTTGCTGGAAGGATAGCCTGGTAAAATTCATCTGCTTCTGCTTTACGGGCTGAAAATATATTTTCAAACCCTTCTTCAAAACCATTATCGAGCTCTTTGTTAGACAAGCGCAGGTAGATGGTTTTAGATTCGCCGCCGGCGATGGTTAAATTATATACCGGCGCAAATTTTGTCCCGGATTTTTTTTTGCGAAGCAACTGTATATTTTTTCTACTTACGATGGCATCGTGAAATGCATCTTTCACAAAAGGAGTCTCGTTAGGTATTCCTAAAACCTTTTGTGTATTGGTTACATTCTCGGTGTAGAAAGTCGCGCTGGAATGTTGATAATATAAATAATAAGTACCTAACCGCCCATGAGTAGCTTTTACAGTATTTTTATTGTGATAGGTAATTATCGGTTTTTCTGCAAGCCTCTGATTGCCTGGGCGGTTAAAAAACCACAGGGTAGGCAATACCGTTATGCCTGCTCTTTCTTTATATCGGTTGTGGATATTTATCTTTATGAAGATATCCGTTGAGTCGTATTTAGCATAGGTTATACAAACATCAAAATATTGATTATTATCAAAGATGCCTGTATCAAGAATTTCATACTCGGGCTCATGCTTTGATCGCTGCCGGTTTTCTCTTTTAAGTTCTTCATAAGGAAATTCCCTTTGCGGATACTTATATAGGTATTCCATATAGTAATGCGTTGGGAGATTATCCAGGTAGTAATAAAGTTCCTTTACATCTTCGCCATGATTACCATCAGTATTGCCCAGGCCAAAAAGGCGTTCTTTTAGTATGGGATCTTTCCGGTTCCATAAGGTAACAGCAAAGCAAAGATTTTGGAATAAATCTGAGATACCTGCAATTCCATCTTCGCCCCACAAATAAGATCGGTAATGTGCCTGATCAAAAGGAAAATAATTCCATGCGTCGCCGAGATGCCCATAGTCTTCACGCACTGTGCCCCACTGGCGTTCACTCATGTAAGGTCCCCATCGCTCAAGCGGCACTCTTTTGGGTAAGTTATTGGCAAGGCGCCTATGCTCTTCTGTCATTATATTTTTTTTGGAT
>JBDTMP010000459.1:0-3541 GCA_039934215.1 Ginsengibacter sp. | reverse complement strand
TGCCGACCTTCGGGTTATGAATCCGATGCTCTAACCAGCTGAGCTACCTCGACATTTTGGGCGGCAAAGATAATGTATTGCAGAAAAATGCAAAGACCAAAAAACAATCCTTTTAGAAATTAGTTTGCAGGCTGCCGGCCAGGATATACTTCCAGTGCTTTTTCAAGGCAATCCATTGCAGAATGAATGGCTTCAGTGTTGAGCACATAGGCAAGGCGAACTTCATTCTTTCCCAGGCCCTCTGTACCATAAAAGCCAGTTGCAGGAGCGAGCATAACCGTGGCCCCGTTGTGGTTAAATGATTCAAGCAGCCATTGACAAAAAATATCAGCATCGTCGACCGGCAGAGAAGCCATCGCATAAAAGGCTCCACCGGGTTCCGGGCAAAAAACACCTGGAATATTATTTAATTTTTTGACCAGGATGTCTCTGCGCAATTTATACTCAGCTTTGGTACTTGTAAAATAGTCAGGAGGAAGATCAAGCGCAGCCTCACCTAATATTTGCCCAAAGGTGGGAGGACTTAATCTTGCCTGCGCAAATTTCATGGCTGTTTGTAAAACAAGATTGTTTTTTGTTACAAATGCGCCTATTCTTGCGCCACAGGCACTATATCTTTTACTTATGGTGTCCATAAGAACTATATTTTCTTCAACACCTGTAAGTTGCATTGCGCTGAAATGATCGCCATTATAGCAAAATTCACGGTAGGCCTCATCTGCAAATAAGAATAAACCATACTCCAGGATGATAGTTTTCAGCGTTTCTATTTCTTTTTTACTATACAGGTAACCCGTTGGATTATTCGGGTTACAAATCATAATAGCTTTCGTTTTGCCTGTAATTACTTTTTTAAAATCTTCAATCGGCGGCAATGCAAAACCACTTTTAATCGAAGACGTTATTGGCTTCACAACCACCCCGGCTTCTGTAGCAAAACCATTATAATTCGCATAAAACGGTTCAGGAATTATTATCTCATCTCCCGGGTCAAGGCAAGCCATAAATCCAAATAAAATAGCCTCACTTCCACCTGTGGTTATTATTATATCATTGTGGGTTATATTTATATGAACAGATTTATAATAATCTACCAGTTTTCTCCTGTAACTTTCATTTCCGGCGCTGTGGCTATATTCCAGAATTTTAAAATCAGAATGGCGTACGGCATCTAACGTTTGTTTAGGGGTTTCTATATCCGGCTGCCCGATATTGAGGTGGTATATCTTTATCCCCTGGCTCTTTGCAAGCTCTGCATAAGGAACCAATTTTCTAATTGGTGATGCAGGCATTATTGTACCGCGATGGCTTATTGATAGCATTTGCAAATATAAATTGAGAATTTGGGAAGTGAGAATTTTGAAATTAATCCATCTAAAAATTTTGAAAATAACACGATGAAATATTTATGGAATAATCCTATTCGGTCAAAATTTATATACTCCTGGTAACTTTAATTCATACGATCACATGAAACCATTTCGCAACCTTATACTCTTAGCTTATTTAATAATTACATTTCCGGCAAACGGGCAAAAAGCAATTAATCTGTTGTCACCCGATGGCTCACTACATTTTACTTTAAAATCATTTTCAAAATCACTAATGTATAAAGTAGAATATAAAGGAAAGCAGGTTATTGATTATTCAGCGCTCAGCCTGCAGTTCCAGGATGAAATATCTTATACTGATTTAAAGCTTGGCAAACCGGTTTTTAAAGACACCACTGATGAATATGATTTAATAGTTGGTAAAACAAAACATGTAAAGGCGCACTATAAAGAAGTAATTATACCGCTGGAAGAAAAGAAAATTCCCTTTAGAAAAATACATTTTATTGTGAGAGCTTTTGATGATGGCATTGCCTTCAGGTACGTATTTCCGCAACAAAAAACCTGGCCGGGCTATACATTACTTGATGAAAACACAACGTTCAATCTTCACGGCGATCCTTTGGCGCACGCTTTATTTTTACCAAATTACACATCTTCGCATGAAGGTGATTATAGCAGCTTAAAAGTAAGTAATATAATAGCCGACACCCTGATGGATATGCCCGCGTTGTTTGAATTTCCCGGGCCGGTATTTCTCAGCATCACTGAAGCTGCATTGGTTGACTATGCCGGTATGTATTTATCAAAACATGATGGTGTGCTGGTAAGTAAGCTATCACCTTTGCCGAATCAAACCGCTATAAAAGTAAAAGCAACGCTGCCGCATAGGAGCCCGTGGCGGGTGCTTATGATAAGTGATCGCATTGGTGCATTAATTGAAAGTAATATTCTCACATCTCTGAACGAGCCATCTAAATTAAAAGACGTGAGTTGGATTAAACCCGGCAAAACAACGTTTCCGTGGTGGAATGGAAACGTAGTTCCCGATACCTTAAACGCACCTGGAAATAATTTTGTAACCAATCAATATTACATTGATTTCTGCGCAAGAAATAATATAGAATATCATTCAGTGGTTGAGTATGGCTTACACCAATGGTACATGGATGACGGAGTCGGTTTTCAACCGGGGCCGCATGCCGATGTCACCACGCCCGTGCCAGGTCTTAATATGAAAGAGATATGTGATTATGCAAAACAAAAGGGCGTTGGCGTAAGAGTGTGGGTACACTTCTATGCATTATACCCAAAGCTTGATACCGCTTTTGCGGTTTTCGAAAAATGGGGGCTTAAGGGAATGATGGTTGATTTTATGGATCGGGACGACCAGGAAATGGTGAACATGCAAGTGGAAATTTTGCAGAAAGCAGCGGCTCATCATTTGCATATTCAATTTCATGGCGCCTATAAGCCAACAGGAATGAACAGGACATATCCTAATGAATACACGAGAGAGGGAACAAAAAATTATGAAGTAGATAAATGGGATGAAAAAGGCCTTAATCCCGATCATGATGTTACAATGCCATTCACGAGAGGATTAGCCGGATCAACAGACTACCATCTCGGCGGCTTCAGAGCAGTAACGCAGGAAAAATACAAAACACAATATACGAGGCCATTGGTATTAGGCACAAGATGCCACATGATGGCAATGTACGTAGTGCTGGAAAATTATTTGCAAATGGTATGCGATTATCCTGCGGCCTATGAAGGGCAACAGGGTTTTGAATTTATAAAAGAAATCCCGACAACGTGGGATGAAACAAAAGTGATTGATGCAAAAGTGAATGAATACATTTTAATTGCCCGAAGAAAAAATAACGATTGGTATATCGGCGCTATTAATAACCATGAAGCGAGAGCAGTAAAGATTCCTTTAAATTTTTTAGAAGATGGAAAATATATCGCTGAAATGTATAGTGATGCAACAGACACCAATGAAAATCCAAATCATTTAAATATCGAAAAAAAAATTATCGGCAACGGAGATAACCTATCTTTTAAACTTGCTGCCGGTGGTGGATTGGCTATACGTTTGCAAAAGCAATAGAGTTTATTCTTATTATTTTTGTGGTAAAAATTAATTTGACGGATTAGGCAAAGGATCAGGTGGAGTATAAATAGATGGATCATAAATTGCCACA
>JBDTMP010000458.1:0-4843 GCA_039934215.1 Ginsengibacter sp. | reverse complement strand
TGTATCAATTTTAATTTTAAAAAGGTATTTCAAAGGAGGTCTTCTTAGGGGGAAGGCATTGGCGGTCGTTGCATGCCATATATTCTATCGTCCCTGAAATCTTTTTATTTCCAGGAAGCAATTTTACCAATTGAACAAATTCTACGGTATTCTCATAAAATTTCTGGTTCACATTAAATTCTTTTTCAAAAGTTGTTTTCATCTTTCCTATTTCTTTTGCCTTTCCTATTTTGGATGCATTAGCAAAAGAAACAGAAGTCGGTAAGGCCCCACCGTCGGGGTTGCTTACAGAATAAATATGCCATTTAGGATCAACCGAGGTTTTTATGTGAACCTCGTATTGATTACCGCCCTTTTTTATGGTCTTGTAAGTAAAACTTACAGGATTAAGAATCTGTGCAAAAGAACATTGGATTGTAACAGCGAGAAATATTGTAAAAAATATTTTCTTCATAATTTTTATTTATACAAAATTACGAAAATACAACCTGGTGCGGGCGCATAAAATGACGGCGGCGGAATGATTTAACTTTAGTTTATGGAAAACAAAGAAGAAAATATTTTAATGCCATCGGTATTGCCGAGAACGGTACTGCAAGCCCGCTCAGGATGTGGCATCATGCCCATTACATTCCGGTTTTTATTGCAAATTCCGGCGATATTATTTATGGAACCATTGGGAGAATAATCAGAATGAATCATACCTTTTTCATTACAGTACCTGTATAAAATTTGATTATTCGCATCCATTTCATCGAGGATATTTGTGTCGGCAAAATACCTTCCCTCGCCATGGGCTATCGGAATTTTATAAACATTTTTTATTCCAATGTCCTGTGCTTCGGTTAGATATATATTCTTACAAATAAATTGCATATTAGCGTTTTTTAAAAGAACGCCCGGCAATAAACCGCTTTCGCAAAGGATCTGGAAGCCATTGCAGATTCCTAAAACTTTTCCGCCATTATTTGCAAACTCAATTACGCTTTGCATCATCGGGCTAAACCTCGCGATGGCGCCGCACCTGAGATAATCGCCATAACTGAAGCCGCCGGGCAATACAATGCAGTCTTCTTTATCAAACATTGACAGGTCTTTGTCTTTGTGCCATAAAGGAATTACCGTATGCTTTAAATCAATCTCAAGTGCACTCATTATATCTCTGTCACAATTTGATCCGGGAAAAACAACAACGCCAAATTTCATATCAGGATTTATTTTTTGCAAAGATAATTTAGATAGAGCTGACTATTTTATATAAGTGATATAAATTACAAAAGCTACCATTATCCAATGTATAACGGATGGGATCCATTTTTTTTCAGGATAAAAAAAGGCGCATGCGATAAAAGCGGATAAGGGAACGGTTGCCATCAACCAATATTTAAAATTGTAGGTACTGTTTATAAATGGAATAAATAAGGCAACGATAAGGTAAAGTATAATAAGTCCCCAGCTTTTGCGTACCTGAACTATCTGTCTTCGTGAATTTAATTGTACAAAAAAAGCACCGGCGATTGTTGTAATTGTAATCAATGCAATGCCTATAAATTCTACGTTATCTTTTGAAAATAAAGGATAATCAATCGCGATGCCCGGCACCTGGAAGCTATACAATTTATCAGTAAGGAAAAGCCAGGCAAATAGAAAATACCAGGGTACGAGAAGTCCCAATAAAGGGATCAGCCATTCAGCCATTCGGGGCGGGCGCGTAAGTAGCAATCCGAAAATAATAAGTATAGCGAATGCAAGAGAAGGGAAATAAAAAAAAGTACTTACACCTATTGCGATTCCCATATTGAACAAAGTAGTTTTCACATGCTGGTTGTTGTACACTGTACTCATTTTTGCCCATACCCAAATAAGCAAAGTATTAATAAGCATCGGAGCGCTTAAAACATTCCATTCAATAAAAAATGATGTTATCAACAAATAGCTCATACCCGGCAGGTAATTTGGTTTTTGCATAAGCCTGCGGTTATTAAGCAGCCGGTTAAAACTTATCGCCTGTGTGTATAACAGGAGATACATTATGAAGGAATATATTACCGGGAATCCATCAAATTTCGGCTTGACGAACAACATAATCTGGTTGTAAAGAAAACCATCCGATTTTTGAATGACAGGTACCTGAGGTGAAATAAACCATGCAAGCTTTAAAAGCAAGCCATACACAAAAAGCATGAAAGTATTAAATGGATTATTGGCCCGGAAAATGCCTGTCACAAAAGAGAATTGAATTGAAAGTTCAAAAATAAAAAATTAAAGCCGTAAACGATGCATGAGATGAAACAGAAAATAGCTGCAACAATATTCTACTTTTAGAATTTAATTTTTATGTTCAAAAAGGAACTTCTGTATAGGGTATCAATTTAGCTAAATATTTATTGGTATTAGAATTCAATTTTTGCAAAGCAAATATAATTTCTATAAGTGCACGGCACAATAATTTGCGAGGAGCTTACTTGCTTCGCATATCGTGGCATAAACTCGTAACCCCTGTCAAGGCTTCTCAAGGGAGGGTATCTCGTAACTTTTCCATCACCTGAAATACTTTGATCATTGATTAGCTGGCTGCGTCTTTCAAGCTCATTAAAAAGGAAATGCAATTGGCCCCCGGTAAGCATGGTGCTATACGAAAGAAAATTATCAGTATCATCATCAAACTGTGACTTGTGAACCACATTGCTCCATACAATTTTCCCGCTATTATCCAGGTCGAGTATAATTATATTATCATAATAATATCTTACCTGCGAGTTATTTCCAAAATAACTACGGGGTCTTCCGGAATACCAATAATAGGATGGAGAATACAAGTAATAATTATTGTAAGAATAAGGATATCCATAAAGATAGTCGTACCGGTTCCAGGGATTGCCCCGCGATTGTGTGGAGTGGTCTTCAGCCGCTAAAATGAAACCGCCATCTTTTTTTAAAATCACATCCCGTATAAAAAAATTATTCAGGGCGTATCTTAATCCTCCATCAGTTTTTGCGATTGACCTGACCGAGTCGTTTAGCTCTGCAAAATTTTGTGTCAGAAATGCATTTGTTTTTTTGTCCCACACGGCAGTATAAAGCCCCTCAACATTGCCGCGCCTTTTTGCATAGTACAATGAGTTGATAAGATAATGATCATTTACGTTGTCCACTTTTAATTTTATTTCATCGAGATAGTGGTCATTAAGATTTAATGGTTGTGTACTAAAGGCATCCGAATTGGGTGATTTTGTAATTAAAGAAACCGATTCAAGATAATCCCTGGAGCTCGACTTGGTAGATTTAGTAAAAACAAAATTCCCTTCATTATCTACAAAAAAATCGCTGAAAACATCTTTGCGATCTTCAAACGCAGTTTCAATTCTCGTCTTATGTAAAAGCTGTAGGCTGTCATTAAAAAGCGAAGTGGTAAAATTGAATTTATCATTCTTTTTCTGAATTTTATAGATCATGATCTTCGATTTGTCTTCACTGTTTATTGTACTATAAATTTTATTATCAGCAAAAAAACTAATGTAGGTTGTGTCAAGTTCAAACGGCTCCCTTAAAAGATTTCCTTCGCCATCAATTTTCACTGCCATACAATAAAGAATACTTCTTTTTTGATATTGATATATCAGGTAGGCAAAATCCGGGTAGGCGACAAAATCGACATTCAACGTTTTATCGGGCATAAAATCAAGATCAACTCTTTGCTTTAGCTTCATACTGTTGTCATACACGCTCACAGCATAATTGTTTCTTATATTTTTATAAACAAGAAAATTATTACTGACCTTCCCGATTATTTCAAAATCCAGTGAACGGACATCTTCCGATTCCGGCTCACTGTATGTTATTTGCTGCGGCAAAACCGCATTCGCGGAAAAAAATAATAAAAAAAATAAAACAATATTCTTCATATTCCTGTTATTAAAATTAAATTTAGAGAGAGAACAATTTCCAATTCTACTAAGGTGAATCATTTAAATCCAAAACATTACTAATTTACGATAAAAATTATGCCCGTTGTTTTAATATCCGGAGGCACAGGCCTTATTGGTACAAATTTAACACGTCATTTATCTGAAAAAAATTACGATGTAATTATTCTCACAAGAGATAAAGATAAGCAGTCGGATAATCCAAAAATTTCTTATGCATTTTGGGATATACAAAACCATGAAATGGATGAGGCCGCTATAAAAAAAGCGGATCATATTATCCATCTTGCAGGCGCCGGTGTGATGGATAGAAAATGGACAAAAAATTATAAAGATCAAATTTTAGAAAGCCGGACAAAAAGCGCTTCACTCCTGGTAAATACATTACAACAAAATTCTCATCATGTGACATCTTTTGTTTCTGCTTCGGCAATTGGTTGGTATGGCGCTGATGCAAAACCTCTTAAAAGGAAAGACGGATTTATTGAAACAGATTTTGCAGATGATTCTTTTTTAGGAGAAACGTGCAGGCTTTGGGAAGCCAGTGTCGAACCCGTTGAAGAGATGGGGATACGGCTGGTAAAATTGCGTACAGGCATTGTATTAAGTAATGATGGAGGCGCCTATAAAGAATTTAAGAATCCGCTGAAGTTTGGTATCGCAGCGATATTAGGCGATGGCAGGCAGATTGTAAGCTGGATTCACATCGACGATCTTTGCCGCATGTATATTGAAGCAATAGAAAATAAAGAACTCAATGGCAGTTATAATTCAGTCGCTCCTATGCCCGTAACCTATAAAAAATTAATATTGCATGCTGCTGAAACTATAAAAAATAAATTTTACATACCCTTGCATGTGCCTGAGTTTTTATTAAAATTAATGATGGGGCAGCGCAGCATTGAAATATTGAAAAG
>JBDTMP010000457.1:0-3297 GCA_039934215.1 Ginsengibacter sp. | reverse complement strand
ACCAAAACAACATTTACATTAAAGTATTGGAATGTTTCGTGCTGATTTTTTTTCTGAATTTTTAAAGCCAGGTATATAAACATACCACCTAATTTTTTTTAGATATTAATACTTCCCAATCTATTGTTATGAACATTTATCGAGATTGTATTCATGAATTTTTATCTCGGAAATTAATGAGTTACTTATATAAAAATCCAGTGATGGCATTTGATCGTAGATGGTGTTGAGTTGGAAGAATTCGACTCAGAAAACATATTTCTCAAATTAAATTAACCTAATTATGTTAGACACAAAAAACGACGTCGATCAGCAGGCGCTGATTTACGAGGCAACTGCGAAACCATTTTCAAGAAGAAAATTTTTTGGCATTGTAGGTGGTGCGACAGCCATTATGGCGACGGCTGCTGCCTGCAAAAAAGATGATAACAACAATAATAATGGTGGTGTGGATCTCGGAAGCGGCGACACAGGTATTTTAAATTATGCTTACGCACTTGAACAATTAGAAGCGGCATTTTATTCCCAGGTAGTGATGACTCCATATTCCGGTATTTCGACCCTCGAAATGGAATACATGACCGACATCAGAAATCATGAAGTTGCTCACCGGGAGTTTTTTAAAGCAGCTCTTGGTTCAAATGCTATTATTGGACTAGAAGTAGATTTTTCATCGATAAATTTTTCAAGCCGGGACAATGTACTTGCTACAGCTAAGGCTTTCGAAGATCTTGGTGTAACCGCTTATAACGGGGCCGGGCAGTTGATTTCAGCAACAGCGGATGGCGCCACTTATCTCACTCTGGCAGGAAAAATTGTGTCAGTTGAAGCACGCCATGCCGCACTTATCGCAGACCTTATTTCTAACGGAACGTTTGCCAATACTGTTGATGGCATGGGCCTTGACTCTGCAAGAACCCCTTCAGAAGTATTGAGCATTGCTGGTGCTTATATAAAAACAAAAATCAACGCAAGTAATTTACCCTCTTAAAAATTTAAACGATGAACTTACAAAATATAATTTCAGAAATTGAAAAAGCAGATCCTGAAGTGTACGACAGGCTCGATACAAGAAGAAGTGCAATGAAAAAATTTGCAAATGTATCAGGCAAGATTGCATTAGCCTCGATTCCTTTCGCTTTAGGATCTATGTTTAAAACAGCTTACGGACAAAGTACCGGTACTGTAAACGATGTTTTAAACTTTGCATTAACATTGGAATATTTAGAAGCGGAGTTCTACACTAATATCGTTGGTTCTCCCGGCTATCTTACAGCTTCTGCAGCGGCACAGGGAGCATTAACAAAAATTAAGGACGATGAGAATAAACACGTCGCTTTCCTCAAATCCGTATTAGGTACTGCTGCTGTATCAAAACCAACATTTGATTTTACCGCAGGCAGTGGATCCGGCACAGGTCCCTTTGCAGGTTATTTAGGCATTTATGCCGTTCAACTGGCAATGGCGCAAACTTTTGAAGATACCGGGGTAAGAGCGTATAAAGGCCAGGCTCCTAATTTGCAAGGGAACAGAACCGTGCTTACAGCCGCTTTAGAAATACATTCTGTAGAAGCACGGCACGCGTCGCATGTAAGGCAAATGCGAAGAGCATTGAATGCAGCGATACCGGCAGGCCAGGTTGTAAAGCCATGGATCACGTTAAAGGAAAGTGGTATTGACTTTGCTCCTGCAAATTCAGCGATACAGTTAAGCTATAATGGTGAAGAAGCTGTTACGCAGGCTGGTGCTACTATAACCGGCATTGGTGGCAATGCGTTTATTGATGCAAAAGCGGCATCAGAATCTTTTGATGAGCCATTAACAAAACAAGAGGTGTTGGATATTGTTACACCTTTTTTTGCACCATAACATTGATTGAAATGAATTAGTTAAAATGGCTATGTTTATCACGACATGGCCATTTAAATAATATCAATCAATGCACTTATTGCCCCAGGATAAAACGGCGTGTTTTTTAAGCGCAATTATTACATCAGAATTTTCAGCATCCTGGCAATTAATTTCATAACTTTGATTTTCAAATTTTCAATCATCTAAAAATCATAAATAATGTTAAGTATTTTTTCAAAGCCCACATTGCTTCTTTCAATGCCTGGCGGATCTGAATGGATTTTAATCCTTCTGGTTGTCCTTTTATTTTTCGGAGGTAAAAAAATTCCTGATCTTATGCGTGGTATAGGTAAGGGCGTAAGAGAATTTAATGATGCAAAAGATCATGTAAAAAATGAGTTGAATGAGGGAATGAAAGAAAAGGATGTTAAACCAGGTTCTGTTCCAAATCCATCAGCACACGTTTCTTAAACTAATTTTCAGGTATTGATTTTATATATATCCCCGTAATTCTTCGGGGATATTTTATTTTGTAGTAGTTGTGATTAAATGCAATGAATTTATACATTATGCAGTTTTGTAAATTTGATTTTAAATTCGTGGATTGATAAAATTTAATAATTTTAAAATAGGTATCAAATGAATTATTGGCTCATTAAATCTGAACCTTCGGTGTATAGCTGGGATCAGTTTCTGAAAGATAAAAAAACCTCCTGGGATGGCATTCGCAATTATGCGGCAAGAAATAATCTCCGGGATATGCGCAAGGGTGACGAAGTATTTTTCTATCACAGCAATGAAGGCATGGAGATAGTAGGCATTGCTACCGTTGCAAAAGAATCATACCAGGATCCAACTACCGAAGACAAAAATTGGGTTGTCGTTGATCTGAAGCCTATGAAAAAATTGAAGACTCCCGTACCGCTCAGTCAAATCAAAAGCGATCCTGAACTCTCTCAAATGGAACTCGTGCGAATCTCCCGCTTGTCGGTTCAGAAAGTTAGTGCGAAGGAATGGAATCGAATTTTGCAACTTTCGGCCACAAAATAAAATTATTTTATCATGCATGCCGTTAGTATTTATGATAATACCTTAATATAACTTAAATAGAAAAGGACTGAAAATAAATATTCAGCCCTGGTGTATAGAGAACGGATTGACCTAACGTACGTAATCATGTAAGACTTTGGATTTACGATTTTCTTAACCCGTATTAAATTAATAAAAAACTCAGTATTTTCTTCCGGATACAATTTATAAACTATATATTTGTTCGCCTATATCGCAAGGCGATTCCATTTCCTTTCCCTGTTAAAAACTATTAACTCAGATTTTCCAATAGCTGTTTTGCGAAAAACTACCTTTTCCCATTCCTGAGAATTCCATCTTATTTTATTACACTCTAAAACATTTTTCATGGAAAAGAAATTTACATCCTTCACAAGA
>JBDTMP010000456.1:0-5062 GCA_039934215.1 Ginsengibacter sp. | reverse complement strand
GGGACCACCTGATTATGAGTCAGGTGCTCTAACCAACTGAGCTATAGGCCCTTTTTATTTGTTAAATAAAAAATATTTGCCGGAAATTTATTAAATTATTTACCAGCCCATTTTTATCATTAAAAAATAAAGGATTGCAAAAATAGAAAAATTCGTGAAGTGGGAAGAAATAATTTTCTTTGATGATGCAAAAAATTGAAGCTGTGATATTTGATCTTGGCGGCGTTATCCTGGATATTGATTATAATTTAACCAGAAAAGCTTTTGAAAAATTAGGCGTAGCGAACTTTAATAAAATGTATTCACAGGCCTCTGCAGATCAGCTTTTCAGAAACCTTGAAACCGGCAAAATAAAAGAATCGGATTTTTATGTTGAGTTCAATAAATGCATTGGTTTCTGCTTAACGCCCGGTGAGATTTGTGAAGCCTGGAACTCAATGCTTTTGAAATTCCGTGAAAAGAGCCTGATGTTTCTTACAGAGATTAGGAGCCGGTACAGATTATTTCTGTTAAGTAACACAAACAAAATACATTATGATAAGTTCAAAGAAATTTATCAGGAAAGAGACAGAGCGATTCCGTTTGAAAATTTTTTTGAAAAAGCTTATTATTCTTTTGAAATAGGAATGAGAAAGCCGGATAGCGACATTTACGAATACGTATTGCAAGCCAATCGCATTGATCGAAAACACACTGTTTTTATCGACGATTCCTTACAAAATATACACACTGCCAAAAGCCTGGGTATGCAAACGATCCTTTTAGAAACAGGAAATTATATAGAAAATACAGGGCTGTAAGCTTATTTTTTTATTTCTTCAAATTCAATATAGTCGCCGGCCTCTTTTGCTTTTTCAGCTTTTGGCTCACCGTTAGCCTGTTGTTTACTGTAAGCATTCATATCCTGTTGCATCTTGGATTGCATCTCCCCAAATTGTTTTTTTATTTTCTTTGTAGATTGATATACAGGAATAATGAATTCAAAAATTAATTTGTAAAAAATGTATATTAAAAAAAGTTCTCCGGCTAATCTTAAAATATTCATTTCGCAAAAATAAATATTTAATTTTTTAACAGGATTTATAAACTTTCACTTTAACATAATTTGGAGTGTAATTCATTATTATCATATATTTGCAATGTTAAAAGAATCTATGAAGGGAACGGAAGCGTTCCCTTCTTCTTTTTTAAAAATTTTAGGGCTTTAATGAATTTCGAAACACCTTCAAAAAAAATTGAGAATTTTTTAAACGGCATTATAGGCCAGTCAGAAAATATTTTTCAAGTGGGTGTAAAAATAAGCCAGGGCAATGATATTGTAGTATTGTTGGACGGTGACGATGGTATCACTATTGAAAAATGTACGCAGGTAAATAAGGCTCTTTATAAATATATCGAAGAAGCGGAACTTTTCCCAGGCGGAAACTTTTCACTGGAGGTATCATCGGCAGGTGTTGATGAACCATTAAAATTTCATCGCCAGTATAAAAAAAATATTGGCAGAAATGTCCAGGTTATGATGAATGATGGGTCGGTTTTGGAGGGGAAATTAGTTGAGGTTAATAACGATGATATCATTTTAGAAGAAAAGCAGGGAAAGCGAAGTAAAGCTCCCGATAGCTATCGGGATAAAACAATAACAATATCATTTAATCAAATAAAGCACACGAAGGTGCAGGTAACTTTTTAAAAAATTATACATGGCAAGTATCAATTTGATTGAATCCTTCCAGGAATTCAAAGATGCAGAAAACATAGACAGGCCTACTCTTATGAAAGTGATGGAGGATGTCTTCAAAACACTTATCAGAAAAAAATATGGCTCCGA
This sequence comes from Ginsengibacter sp., assembly GCA_039934215.1. Taxonomy (GTDB): domain Bacteria; phylum Bacteroidota; class Bacteroidia; order Chitinophagales; family Chitinophagaceae; genus Ginsengibacter. Next base: position 3,234 of record JBDTMP010000456.1, on the reverse strand, counting down.
CGAAAATTTTGATGTAATTGTAAATGATCAAAAAGGTGATCTTGAGATCTTCCGTCGCAGAACTATTGTTGATGATGATGATCTTTATAACACTTTAACTGAGATTGAATATAAAGATGCTATCAAGATTGAGCCGGACTACCAGGTAGGTGAAGAATTATATGAAGAGGTTGATATTCAAAAAGAATTTGGCAGAAGAGCGATACTTGCCGGAAAACAAACATTAGCAAGCAGGATAAACGATCTGAAAAAAAATATTCTAATAAAAAAATATGAAGACAGGATCGGTGAAATTATAAGTGGCGAAGTTTACCAGGTTTGGAAAAAAGAAATTTTATTACTTGATGAAGAAGGTAACGAAATGCTGCTTCCCAAGTCGGAACAAATACCTTCAGATTATTTCAAAAAAGGTGAAACGATTCGTGCCGTTGTTAAAAAAGTGGAGCTTAAAAACAGCCAGGCGGTTATTATAGTATCCAGAACGGATACTTCTTTTCTGGCCAAGTTGCTTGAAATTGAAGTTCCTGAAATTTTTGATGGTCTTATTGTTATAAGAAAAATAGTAAGAGATCCCGGTGAAAGAGCTAAAGTAGCTGTGGAGAGTTTCGATGACAGGATTGATCCCGTTGGTGCCTGCGTGGGAATGAAAGGCAGCCGTATTCACGGAATTGTAAGGGAACTCAAAAATGAAAATATAGACGTAATTAACTGGACAAACAATATCCAGCTTCTCATACAACGGTCACTTACCCCTGCGAAAATTACCAGCATGGACGTGGATCTCGAGGCAAAGCATGCCAATGTATATTTGAAACCCGACCAGGTTTCACTCGCTATCGGCCGCAGAGGTGTCAACATTAAGCTTGCCTGTGAACTAACCGGCCTTGAGCTGGACGTGTTCCGCGATAATGAAGGAGAAGTTGAGGAATATGATGTTGACCTGGATGAATTTACAGATGAAATAGAAACATGGGTGATAGATGAATTAAAAAAGATAGGTTGTGATACAGCAAAAAGCGTTCTTATATTGTCTGATGAAGAGCTGGAACGAAGAACTGATCTTGAAAAAGAAACGATAAATGAGGTAAAGAAAATATTGAAGGAAGAATTTGCAAGTGAATAAAAATTTTTTGTTCGTTTGAAAGGGGTAAATAAAAAATAAATTTTAATCTTAAAAAATCCCCTGTATTATTTATAATGCAGGCAGGGAGTAGCTTTAATGGCAGAAGTAAACACACCACGGGTAATGGCAGCAGCCAAGGAATTTAATATAGGTACGGGTACCTTGGTTGACTTTCTTGAGTCCAAAGGATTCGAGCGGGATGAACTAAAGCCCGGTTCTAAAATTTCGGAAGATATGTACCGTGTATTGCAGGTTGAGTTTCAACCCGACAAGGTGGCAAAGCAAAAAGCCGAGCAAATCGACCTTCCTAAAAATGCTGTTACGGATTTCAAAAAAAGAAGAGATGAGCAGGATCTTTCTTTTAGTAAAAAAGAAGCCGTAAAAGTAAAGGAAGAAGTTCCGGCGCCCCTGCCTCCTGTTGAAGAAGCCATAACCCAGGAAACTATTCCGCAACCTGCAGCACAGGAAGAACAGCCTGAAATACCTGCTGTAGCAGCTGCAACAATACAAGAGCCTGAAATTGAATCGCAGCCTGAATTGACAAAAATTGATGCCCCTGAGGTAGAAGGATTAAAAGTGATAGATAAAATTGACTTAAGTACAATTGATTCATCGACCCGTCCTAAAAAAGAAACAGGTAAGAAAGTCTCTTTATCAAAAGCAAAGGGTGTAAAATCAAAAAGCGAAGAAAAGGAAATAATAGAAGAGATTCAGGCGGAAGTTGCAACCCCCCAGGTGCCTGTAGAGGAAGAGCCTGTGATAATTACGAATATTAAAGCGATAAAGCTCGAAGGCCCCAAAATAATGGGTAAAATAGATCTTCCTTCAAATAATAATACCAGGCCAAAACCTATTGACGAAAGAAGAAGGCGAAAACGCATACCTGTTGAAAAAAAGCCATCTGGAAATAATAATGCGCCGGGAATTTTTCAGAGGCCACAAACCGCAAGGCCACAACAAGCCGGAAGATTTAACAGGAACGCTCCTCAAATCAATCGCCGCGAAGAAAAAGAGATTGACCAAAAAGAAATTCAGGATAAAATAAAAGAAACCCAGGCAAAACTTGCCGGCTCGGGGGGAAGAGGTAAGAGTTTAAAAGCCAAATACCGCAGGGCCAAACGCGAAGAGGCAGCTGAAAATGTAGGAGAAGAAGTAACAGATAATAAATTGCAGGTAACTGAATTTATCTCGGTAAGTGAGTTTGCCAACCTGATGGACGTAAGCTTTGCTGAAGTAATAAGCAAGTGTATGAGTCTTGGCATTATGGTTTCCATCAATCAAAGACTTGAGGCCGATGTTATTGAACTGGTTGCAGGCGAATTTAATTTCGAAGTGGAGTTTATTGGTATAGATGATCAGGGTGATTTTGAAGAAGAGGAAGAAGACGATAATGAAGAAGACCTGGTAACCCGTCCGCCAATTGTAACTATAATGGGACACGTTGATCACGGGAAGACCTCGCTGCTCGATTATATACGTCAGGCAAATGTAATTGCAGGCGAAGCAGGTGGTATCACGCAACATATCGGAGCTTATGAAGTAACCCTCAAAGGAGGAAGAGCGATTACATTCCTGGATACCCCGGGTCATGAAGCATTTACAGCTATGCGTGCCCGTGGTGCGAAAGTAACAGATATTGCAGTGATCGTTATTGCAGCGGATGATGCTGTTATGCCACAAACCAAAGAAGCAATTTCACATGCGCAGGCGGCAAATGTTCCAATGATATTTGCGCTTAATAAAATTGATAAGGATGGGGCCAATCCGGAAAAAATAAAAGAGCAGCTTTCTGCTATGAATATTCTTGTAGAAGATTGGGGAGGTAAATACCAGAGCCAGGAGATAAGTGCAAGACAGGGCCTACATGTAGATGAACTTTTGGATAAAATTTTACTTGAATCCGATTTACTTGATCTTAAAGCTAATCCTGAAAAGGGCGCCAGCGGAACTGTAATCGAAGCATCTCTTGACAAAGGAAGAGGATATGTTGCTACTATACTTGTGCAGAACGGAACTCTCAACCAGGGGGACCTCCTGGTTTCAGGACAAAACTATGGAAGGGTAAAAGCTATGTTCAATGAACGCAATCAAAGGGTGGATAAAGCGCCACC
>JBDTMP010000455.1:0-3661 GCA_039934215.1 Ginsengibacter sp. | reverse complement strand
ACAACATCATAATATTAATTAGTCAAGGTTTCTTACTGCGATTTTGAAATAATTTTTTATCATTATCTTTTATCTTTTTTTGTACTGAGCATTACGCCCGGAGCTTTCAACTTTCCACTTACTCCGTTCTCAAACTTTTCACGGGGTTGGAAAAAATTGCCTTCATCGTTTGAAACCCGATGGTAAGGGCTGAAAGAAAAATTATCAACAATATTCCCGGAACAAAAAGCAGCGGCGTGAGTGTAATATGCTGCCGCATTGCCTGTAGTAAAGTATACCCAAGAAAATAGGCGACAGGTATTGCTAGCCCAATTGCAATTAAAATTACCTGCACATAATTTTTACTCAACATTTTTGCAATTGACAGGGCATCTGCACCTATTACTTTTCTTATACTTATTTCTTTCGCCTTCGATTGAACCGTAAAAATGGTAATGCCCAGCAACCCGAGACAGGAAATTGTTATTCCTATCAATGCAATGAATGCAACCATCCAGATTACATCTTTCATTTCAGAAAAAATGGATTGAATTTCTTTATTGTAAAACTTACCCTGGAAGGAATGATAAGGATCCATTTTCTTCCATGTGCTTTCTAATTGCGCAACAGTCTGAACAGTGTTAGCAGATGCAATCCCAAGATTGAGAATTTGCCATTGGCCGGGGTCATAACGCATCATCATTGGTTCCAGGGAATATTCAGCGGGCTTATATAAAAAATCTTTCACAACCCCGAGAACAGATAGTGTAATGCTATCGCCTACAACCAGCGTTTTTCCAATGGCTTCTGCAGGCGTTCCCAATTTAAAATCAGCAATAAATTTTTCATTTACAATTAAAAATTTTTCATGTTTCTGCGAAGGGTCAGCAGGAAAATTTTTACCGGCCACCAGTTGCAATTTAAAATTGCTGATATAATTTTCATCGGTAAAATATTCTCTTACTGTTACCGGATCTTTGTCATTATTAATTTTTACATCATCGCTCATGTCGCTATAATTCCCCATCAATTGCGAGACAGCAGAAATTTTTCCCACGCCCGGAATTTCACTGAATTCCTGTTTTGCTTTTTGATAATCCTGTCCTTGCAAATGAATATTGAATATGTTCGTTTGAGCCGTTCCGAAATTTATATTTATCGCATGTTGCATTTGCCTGTAGGTAATTGTAACCATCACCACAAATACTATTGACACCATAAATTGAATTACCAGCATTGCTTTGCGCATACCGAGATGCCGGAACATTTTCAGGTTTTGTAATTTATTCATCAGCATTAAAGGCTTTACCCGGGAGAGAACTGAGGCTGGAATTATTCCAGCAATTATTCCTACCACAAAAGTAAAAACAAGGCATAATAAAATAACCGGTAAGTCTATTACAAACCGGATATCTGCTACGGAAACAAAACTCAAACTTTCAAACTGCGGCATCAGCCATCTTAAAAGACATAACGCAACTACAAATGCCAGCACAGCGGTAATGATTGACTCTGTAATAATTTGAAAGAAGACCTGTTTGCGTGAGCTACCAACAACTTTGCGTAACGCAATTTCTTTCATGCGGCTCATAGCTTTTGCTACTGTAAGATTTGTATAATTAAATGCGGCAAAAAGAATAATTACAAAAGCCAATACGCCCATAAACCATAAGACAGCCTGGGGCAAAGCTTTCCCCATATTATTTGATAAAAGTGGGCCGGGACTTATTTTATTAAGCGCCTGTAACCTGAACGTGTAACCTTTATCTCTTGATTCAAGAGAAAGATTTTTGTATTGCTTATTTGAAATACCGGCAAGTATTTTTTCAACATTTGATGCTGAGATTTCCGGCTTTAATTTTATATAAGAATAAGTTGCATAGTAATTAAGCCAATCATCAGTAACGGGTAAAAGAGATTTATTTTTTTCCAAAGCAGGCACAGTAGATAAAGATGCAAGCGCTTCATACTCCAAATGTGTTTTACCCGGAAATTCATTTAATACACCTGTTACTTTGAAAAGTCCCAAATTCTTTATTTCAACAGTTTGCCCCATTGCATTGCCTGATGGAAATAATTTATTTGCTAATAAATCAGTAAGTATGATTGTAAAAGGTTCCTGCAATGCAAGAGCTCTGTTACCATCTTTTAATGTGAAAGAAAAAACGTCAAAGAAAGAAGGGTTTGTAAAAAAGCCATTAAAAGCAAAACGCTTTTCGCCCGAAATAATATCACCATTTAAGCCTCTAATCAACGAGGTAGATGCTTCAGCAACTGGATAATTAGTTACAAGCGAGCTGGCGACGGTGTATGGAGAAGAAGCATACGGTTCATGGCCGCCATCTTTTCTGATAGCATCGGTATTAATGCGATAAATTCTATCACCATCTTTATTGAATAAATCATAGCTGTTGGCATCTTTTATTATGATGATAAGCAGAAAACATACCGCCATGCTTAGCGCCAGCCCGAATATATTGATGATGGAAAAAGATCTGTATTTCCAGAAATGTCTGAAGGCCGTTTTAATAAAATTTTTTATCATAACCTATAATTTCTGACCTGCCAGCCGGCAGGTGTATGATTTAATGATGCATAATTTATTGCATTGACTGTTTACTATTGACTACTCTGTTCTTAAGCTCTTCACCGGGTTTGCAACTGCTGCCTTTATTGCCTGGAAGCTTATTGTAATTATCGTAATAGAAATAGCCAGCAAAGCTGATAGCACAAAAACACCAACGCCAATGTTGATCCGATAATTATAATTCATTAACCAGTCATGCAAAAAATAATAAGCAATTGGTGATGCAATAACGCAGCTTAAAAAAACAAGTACAATAAAATCTTTTGATAACAATATCCAAACCTGCGAAACCGATGCGCCCAATACTTTGCGAATACCAATTTCTTTTGTGCGTTGTTCAGCAACGTAAGCAGCAAGCCCAAACAATCCCAGACAGGAAATAAAAATAGCAAGTCCAGCAAATAATCCTGCCAGTTTTCCGATCAACATTTCAAGATTGAATTTCGAGGCATAGTCTTTATCTGAAAACGAATAATCGTACGGATAAGCAGGATCATATTTATTAAAGACGGCAGTAAGTTTTGCAATGGCATCCTGAGTTTTTATATTCGGTGATAACCTGTATATCAGGTTACCCTGCGGATCGGGGGAACAAAAAAACATCGTCGGATCGGCAGCTTTAAATGGTGATATCATTAATGCGTCTTTTACAACGCCTGCAATCGTATAATCTTTGTCATGCCAGCTTATCTTTTGCCCAACCGGATTTTTTAAACGCAAACTTTTTATAGCTGCTTCATTAAATATAACGCTTGTACTATCATAAGCATTGGAAAAATCTCTTCCGTCATTCATGCGCATGCCAACTGTTTTAAAATAATCTTCCGATACGATTATAGTTCCCATTTCTACTGTTTCGCCAGGGTTTTTGCCAGCCCATTGATCAACATCCGAATGCCAATTAACATTAGTGGCAGGGCTGCTTGCAGTTGTTATAGATGAAACAATTCCTTTTGCGGTCAATTCATTTTTTAGTGCCGTGAAGTTTTTATACAAGTCATCATTTATGTGAGTTGATAAAAGCCTGTTTAAACTATACCCGGCAGGCCTGCTCTTAGCATATTGAATTTGCTGGTAAATAATAACCGTGCTTAT
>JBDTMP010000454.1:0-1933 GCA_039934215.1 Ginsengibacter sp. | reverse complement strand
GAAATTTATTATTCGCAAAGTTTAATACTATTCGCCGACTGGGTGCTGAATTGAATTTTATTTATTGCCGAGGCAGCATCATAATACAGGATCAAAATACCATAAGATGTTTGAAAGGCATCCCAGTTTACATCTTTTATAAGCGGATTTCCCAGCCATTTAAATAAACTATTTCGTTGTGCTCCCATCAGCGGAATGCCAAGATTGCCTTTAAAGGCCGGGCCTATTTCTACATAATCGCGGGTGGTATAAAAATAAACATCTCTGTCCTTGTAAAAGACACCGGCTCCACATTTAGCCGAAGTACCTTCATCTTCGAAACTGGTAAAGCAAGGCAGATTGAGTTTTATTTGTCCTACTGTGGAAATTGGAAGAAGTACTTTATTTACTATTCCATCAAGAATATCAATATTAATTTCAGGGCATTTAGGCGTTGTTTTTAATTGTGCCGACGCAACGGTAAAACATATTAGTGAAAGAAAAGATGCAATAATTGTTTTCATAGTCATAAATCTATTTAGTAAAATGTAATAGAAAAAATGTTGTGCTGTTTAATAAGCAAATTCAGTGCTAATATTGTAAATTAAAACAATCATCATGGCAACTATAAAAGAAACATTTAAAATAAAAGGAGAACACTTGCTTAATAAAGTAAAGGAACTCGTTGAAGAAGGAAACACAAGAAAAATTACCATTCATGATAAGGAAGGAAAGGAGCTGATGAATTTTCCGCTTACGCTTGGTGTGGTGGGTACTATTTTTGCGCCGGTGCTCGCTGCGGTTGGAGCCTTGGCGGCAATAATCGGGGACTGCTCGATTACTGTAGAAAAAGAAGCATAGTGTGTCAATTTCCAGGGTCGTTTCTCGAGGAGGATAGTTTCCTAATTTTTTCTTTTAACATTTATACACCCTTATATTTTTCATTATTGTATAAATTTGAAACGAATAAATAAATCATTTTGGAAAGCACAGTAATTGATCATTCTTTTGAATCAGAAAAAAACAGGAAAGCATTCCTTTACACTGCATTCATATGTGGTGTGTTTCTCATCATTGCCATATTTTATACATGGCCTTTACAAATCCCTCCTGTTTCGCAGGTAGAAGATCTTATCGATGTGAACCTTGGAAATGATTTTGAGGGAATGGGCGATGTACAACCACTTGTAAAAGGTGAACGGGCGCCCGAAACACAGAGCATTCAGTCGCAGCAAAAATCAGTGAAAGCCGCAGATAATCCATCGAGAAATATACAGGCTGATGATAATAATGACGCAGAAGCTGCTCCTGTTTTAAAATCTGAAAAGCCCAAAGAAGATGCTAAAGAAGTGAATAAAGAATCTTCAACCAAAACTGCAAAAAATATTAATCCGTCGCCGATTGTAAATCCCAATCCTGCGCCCCCGAAGCCAAAGTTGCCTCTATACAAAGGAGGAAATGGAAATGGAGGAAATGGAGCAACTGAAGATAATGGTTACAGAAACCAGGGCTATAAACCCGGCAATGGAGATGCAGGCAGCCCTACAGGGAAACCGGATGCTTACGGAAACTCACCGGGAGGAAGAAGCGGTGTAAGCGTTGTTCGTGGGCTCTCAGGGCGCAGGCCAATTTCATTCCCTTCCATGCAGGATGATTTTAACGAGAATGCAAAAGTGTATGTAGATATAAAAGTAAATGCCTCCGGCAAAGTGACTGATGCTTCTATAGCCCGCGGAACTACTACCTCAAATAGTTCTCTAAGAAATATCGCTATTGAAAAAGCAAAGCAGTTAAAATTTCCCACAAGCCAGAATGATGTCGAAAGCGGGACCATTCTTTTCAATTTCGTATTGAAGAGTTAGGCCAATGTACGACATACGATGTACGATGTACGATGTAAAAGGACTCTCTTCATTTCGATTACCCAATACAACATTAGCACATTAGCACATTA
>JBDTMP010000453.1:0-2290 GCA_039934215.1 Ginsengibacter sp. | reverse complement strand
AAAAAATTCTCCTCGAAACCTAAATGGATAATAGGTTTTAGCGATGCAACTGTAATTCATTCACATCTCGATAAAAATTTTGGGATCGCTTCCATTCATTCCAAGATGTGCAACAGCTTTCCTGCCGACTGGCAGTTAGCAGAGCAAACACAAATTGACTCCATTGAATCGATAAGGAAATGCCTGGTTGGGGGGAAAGTGGATTACCCTGTGGTGATAAATGTAAATAACAGGGCGGGCAACGGTGAAGGAATATTGGTTGGAGGAAATCTTTCTATTTTAGAAAATCTTGCCGGCACAGATTCTGATATTAGTACTCATAATAAAATTTTATTTCTTGAAGAAGTGGGAGAGTATCCTTATAACATCGACCGCATGCTCTGGAATTTAAAACGTACTGGAAAATTAGAAAAATTAAAGGGATTAATTATAGGTGGCTTCAAAAATAAGCCTGATGATCCAGGCGAAGAATTTGGTAAGTCCATTTATGATATGGTTTTGGAAAAAATAAAGGGATGCAATTTTCCTGTATGCTTTGATTTTCCTGTTGGACACCAAAAAGAAAACTATGCATTAAAATGCGGCGTAAAGCATAGACTGACGGTCAATGAAAGAGAAGTGCATTTGAAAGAAATTTAATTCCGGATTTTCATTAAAAGAAATGTTTATAAAGTTCAAAAAAATAAAAGTATGACTGCAATACCGCCCTATTTAAAACCCGGTGATACGATTGGAATTTTATGCCCTGCGGGTTATATGCCTTATGAAAAAGCAGTAACAGCGATTGAAACTTTAAAGGAATGGGGCTATAAAGTTGTTGTTGGTAAGACCCTCGGAAACCAATACAATTACTTTTCAGGTACGGATGAAGAGCGACTTGCTGACCTGCAGTCGATGCTTGATGATGATAGCATACATGCCATTTTGTGCGCAAGGGGTGGCTACGGCACCGGGAGAATAATTGATGCTATCAATTTCAGGAAATTTAAAAAAAATCCTAAATGGATCATTGGATTTAGCGATATCACAATGCTGCAGAGCCACCTTTTTTCGAAGTTTCAAATCGCATCTATTCATGCGCCGATGGCAGCCGCATTTAATGATGGAGAAAATAAAAATCAATATATACAAAGCCTGTGTGATGCCCTTATGGGACGAAAAGCAATATATAGTTGCCAGGGAAATATTTATAATCAAAAAGGCAAAGCAAGCGGCATTCTCACAGGCGGGAATCTCTCTTTATTAGCTCACATTTGTGGTTCCTCATCGGATATAAATACTGAGAAGAAAATTTTATTTATTGAAGATGTAGGGGAATATATTTATAATGTTGACAGGATGCTCTATCAATTAAAACGCTCGGGAAAACTGGATGATCTTGCAGGCCTGATCATAGGAAAATTTACAGACATGAAAGACACGACAATTCCATTTGGTCAAACGACGGAGGAAGTAATTTATAACATCATAAAAGAATATGATTACCCGGTTTGTTTCGGATTTCCTGTGAGTCACGACAAAGAAAATTATGCTCTGAAAATTGGGGTCAAATATGAACTAACTGTGTCGGCTACTGCTGTCCGGTTAGAGGAATTTTAGAAAATTAACGCTAAGGCAGAAAAGATTGAAATGATTCTTCTGATTTTGAAAAAACTAAAGTTTGCTGCTTTAAAGAAATTTTATAACAAATACACTTAATGAATTTTAAAATTATCCGTTTTCTTAAAAAAACATTTATACGATTAAGGCTTCACGTTTTGTACAAATCGTTTACAGGAATATGGCAGCAATTGACATGGATGACAAAACTTTCAAAATGGGTGAGCGAAAATAAAAATATCGCTTACAACGATTTCCCCAGTAAATGGGATTACAACAAGCGATATGATCTTTATAAGTATGTGATCGAAAAGGAAAACTTAGATAAGGATTTAAATTATCTTGAATTCGGTGTAGCGGATGGGCATTCATTCAACTGGTGGATGACACAAAATATCAGTGTAGGTTCGTCATTTTATGGGTTTGATACTTTTACCGGTTTGCCTGAAGATTTCGGCCCTTACAAAAAGGGAACCTTCAATACTAATAATAATATTCCTTTAATTAAAGATAACAGGGGGAAATTCTTTCAAGGATTATTTCAGCAAACCTTGCCCGACTTTTTGAAAACGTTTGACAATAAAAACAGAACGGTAATAATGTTTGATGCTGACCTTTATACAGCCACACTATTTGCGCTAACAAGTCTTGCTCCCTATCTTAAAAAAGATGATATTATTTTCTTTGATGA
>JBDTMP010000452.1:0-11348 GCA_039934215.1 Ginsengibacter sp. | reverse complement strand
CCGCCGTATACCGAACGGTACGTACGGTGGTGTGAGAGGACAGGTAGCCAACTAACGGCTACCTTCCTACTCGATTTTTCTTCAATCATCTTTTAAATCGGGGGCTTTCTTCAATACGCATAATGTTGGCTGGAGATCTTCTTTTATTTTGTGCTGTCAAATTCATCATCAACTTTGTCTACTTGTTTTTTAGTTTGTCTTTTTTCTGCAAATTCAACTATTCTTTGTCGCTCTCCAATTATTAAAGAACCGATTATAACTTTTACCGCAGAAAATATTATGTAAGAATAGTTTTGTTTCGTCATTCCATGTGTCAAACTTTTTTCCTGAAAGTATGAAAAAATGTTCCTGCATAAATTAGGAATTTCCTCGGTCAAAATAACGCCACCGATAACAATTAAAGCAATTGTCAAAACCAACGAGGTTGAAATATGAAATGAAAATTCTTCTTGATTAAATCCTTTGTCAAGGTTTAGTTTGTCAATAATAATATTTGCTTTAAATATTAGTTGATAAATGATAAAACAATAAAAAACGATGATAATTAAAACAACAATAAATCCTCCTATTCCATAATTGCTATATTGGTTATTCTCAAAACTATCGGGTTGGATAAGAAATGAAATTGATGAAATTAACTGTGGGATTATAAATACAATTTCTCGCAAGAAAAAAAGTCCGAAAATTTTCAAAATGATGTTGAATAAATTTTTTGGTGTCATAATAGTTTTGTGTCAAATAAATTTGCCGCCAACTCCTGGCTTAACGCGTACAGCGATCCAATGATGATGGAATGGTTGTTCAGGCAATATAAATAAATTGAGATACCATAATCAAAGCCATACTATTAAAATATAAAATCAAAATTATGGCCTTATGATCGTTCCATCGCCTTTGCGAACCTGCCAGTTTGATTTTGTACTTATCGGGTATTTAGCCGCCTCTTTTTCATTAATATCTACCCCGATGCCGGGAACTTCATTCACAGACATATAACCATTGTTCATAGTAGGACATCCGGTAAAAACGCTTTGTAATTTATCAGAAAAATGAACTGCTTCCTGTATGCCAAAATTCCATACAGCCAAATCAATATGGGCCTGTGCGGCGTGGCCAACAGGCGAAACATCTCCCGGGCCATGAAAGGCGGTCTTGATATTGAACCATTCACCCAGCCGTGCGATTTTCATTGCTGGAGTTACACCTCCTACCTGTGACACATGTACCCGGATATAATCAAACCATTGATTGACCATGGGCATTTTAAACTCGTTGATATTATTAAACAATTCGCCCATGGCAATGGGAACACTCGTGCTTATTCTAAGTTGTTTAAACCACTCCATGTTTTCAGGAGAAAAAGGATCTTCAATAAAATAGGGATGATAATCTTCCAGTGCCTTAATCATATTAATTACATCCATCGGTTGCACTCTCTCGTGCACGTCATGCAACAATTCAATATCATCTCCACAAACTTTTCGCACCGTGTCAAACATTTTTGGAACAGACTTAAGGTAGGCATGCTCGTTCATGTAATTGTCATTTTCATATCCAAATCCTGCTGCTTTAAAATCAGGTTTTTGTGATAGAGCGCCAATGCCTCCATAGCCGCCTTGTTGTATTCTTATATGACGAAACCCCTGCGCCATATATTTCTGCACACTTTCGGCAACGGCCTCAGGAGTATTTCCGCTGGCATGCTCATAACATTCTACCGCAAACCTGCTCTTGCCGCCCAATAGCTGGTAAAGAGGCATGCCCGCACGCTTGCCTTTAATATCCCATAACGCCTCGTCCAGCCCACTCAATGCGTTATTCAAAACGGGCCCGTTACGCCAGTAAGAGCTTACATAAAATGATTGCCACATGTCTTCGATATTGTCAACATCTTTGCCTATGCAAAAGTCATTGAGGTAGCTGTTTATAGCGGCAACTACCGCTACCGCTCTTTGCGTAAATGTAGCACACCCTAAACCATACAAACCTGGTTCGGACGTTTCAACTTTTACTACTATCAGGTTGCTGCCTTCCGGTGCTGTTGCAATGGCTTTAACGCTCCTGATTTTTACAGGAGGCATGATTGGTTTGCCAGCGGGAGCTTTGGGCCCGCGTGGATTGGCAAATGAAATTGCGGGCAACCCGAAAAGACATGCTGTCGAACCCAGGGCAAGTCTTTTCATAGTCTCTCTTCTGCTTAATGAAAATTCAGATTTCTTCATATTTTATTGTTTTAGAATTTACTTTCCTCCGGAAAGAAAATCAATGATGATGCAAAGACTGGTTTGTTTTTAATGTTTATTACACTGATTTTTTCGAATTGCACGAGTTGATAAAACTTGATAAATAATTCGTGCAATTCGTGCACTAAATTCGTGTTATCGCCTTTGATCATTTTACGCTTAAATAACACCTGGAATGAAGAAGATTTTTAAATTTAAATAAAGTTTTTTTAAAAAACCGATCTATATGATTTATACAAAAAGAACTGATTCAAATGACAACAACTTCCGGGAGCTTGTAAACGCATTAGATATTGATTTAAAAATCCGTGATGGCGACGAACATTCATTTTACGCACAATTCAATAAAATCGACACCATAAAATATGCTGTAGTTGCTTACGAGCACGGCCTCCCTGTTGGTTGCGGCGCCCTGAAAGAATATGCACAGGATACGATGGAAGTTAAGAGAATGTATGTTCCATTACACAAGCGTGGCCAGGGTATAGCCTCTGTTATATTAAAAGAATTAGAAAGCTGGGCACGGGAATTAAATTGCAAAAAGTGTATCCTCGAAACTGGTCAAAAACAACCTGAAGCAATTGAGCTTTATAAAAAAAACAATTATAAAATCATTCCAAACTTTGGCCAATATGAAAATATGGAGAATAGTATTTGTTTTGAAAAAGATCTAATAAAATAAATCATTTTTGCCTGACTAAAATAATGGCATTCTTTTAAAAGTCCTACTAATTAAGAGTTCTGTTACTTTCCCTGGGAGCGGAACGGGGGTGAGGCAATATCATGCGATCGGTTCCGCTACTCCTTTTAATGCTGCTTTACTATCGTGATGCTTCTTATAAAAGTTTTTTCTGCTAAAATAGATGACTGTAAAAACCACCAATAAAATTGCCGGCATCACGGCTACTTTTAAAAAAGTGTTAGAACCTGCAATAGCATCCGCTGCCGCTGCATCAGCGCCACCGGCTATTGCGCCCGCTCTGAAGGTATCATACCAGTGTCCCATTATTGGAACGATAAGTGATGTGGAAAACATCCCTGCTCCACCCATTATAGAAAGACCGAGTGCGCCGGTGTTGGGAAGATATTCTGCGACAAAACCCAACATTGTAGGCCAGAAAAAACAAACGCCAACGGCAAAAACAAAAGCGGCTGCGAAAGCCGCAGGCCCGCTTACAATGCTTAATAATATTAGTCCGATCCCTGCGAACAAAGAAGAAAGTATCAGCATGCCATTTGGATTCAAACGATGCACAACCGGCCCCGCAAATGAACGGCCCAGGGCCATCAATCCACTTATGAATACAAGGACCAATATCCCCGAAACATTTGCGCCCTGCAGCAGAGCGACGATCCAGGTGTTAGTACCTAATTCTGTTGCCCCGGTCATAAACATACACACTACCATTATTAGAAATAAAGGGTTTAAGCATGCTGTAAACATTTGTTTGGTACTTACGCCGCTGGTTACCCTTTCTGTTTGTGGAAACTTAAGTTTCAGAAACATAAATCCATAAATAATTGCAGGAATGAAAAGGGTCGCAATTAGAATACGCCAGTCCATTTGCATTTTCTCGATCATTACATAAGCAAGTAAGCCACCAACAACAAAACCTCCCGGAAACCACACGTGGAAGCGATTCAGCATGGTAGATTTATTTTCAGGAAACAATGTAACGGTTAAAGGATTACAGGCTGCCTCAACCATCCCATTGCCCACACCAATAAAAACGGTTCCTACAAATAACATGGTAGCGTCTTTCGCAACGAGGTATATAACGATGCCGGCTATATGCCCAATGAAGGCCAACCCCAATATTCGTTTCATTCCTATGATATCGCAAAGAGGCCCGCCGAAGATCATAGCAAGGGTGAAGCCCCAAAAGGCGGGGCTAAATACCCAGCCCAACTGTTCCTTTGTTAGATGGAACTCATTGCTCCATACTCCTTCGAGAGAAGATCTGAAAATAAAGGTCATCGCTGTTACGAGCAGTGCAATGCGACTGGCGAGAAATAGCTGTTTACGGTTAATAATGGTATCCATTTAGCGTTGGTTTATTTTAAAAAAAAAGTTATTGAGAAAATATTTATGAGGAGTTATAGCGCAATTGCCAACGATGTTACCAAAGAAATAATTTCTTAAGTAATCGGTTGAATAGTGAATACTAAAAACAGTTATGAATCCTGGCTGGACCATTTTTACAAGAATCGTTTGGAAAACTAAAAATAGTATTTTTTTGCATACTCACCGATAGAACAAAAATATTTTTACTGCAAGCTTTGTTTAAAATGATATAAATGTATTTCCTATAACTTTATGCAAAGCTTCCAACAGTACAGCACAGTTAGTTTTTGAACTATCAATACATTTCAATTCCCAAAACATTAATAAATATGGAAAGAAGAAATTTCATTCAGCAAACATTCCTGGCAGGTGCGGGGGTATTTACAACTAACCTGCCAGCGGGTGACAATAAGAAAAATAAACCCGCGGATAAACCTTTTCATCTTGATTACGCCATTCATGATGGCATGTTTAAAAACAGCGCAGGCAATAATTTTATTGATCAAATACAATTTGCCTACGATAACGGGTTCCGTGCCATTGAAGACAATGGGTTTATGGACAGGCCGGTGGCGGAGCAGGAAAAAATTGGTAATATCCTCAGCAAACTTAATATGCGAATGGGAGTTTTTGTGGTAAACTTTGATCATTGGCCAGTGAAAACATCTCTTACGTCAGGAGATAAAGAATGGAGGGAAAAGTTTTTGTCCGCATGTAAAAATGCTGTCGATTGCGCAAAACGTTGCAATGCTAAATGGATGACTGTAGTACCTGGAAATTACGAGCACAAACTGTCGGTTGAATATCAAACGGCTAATGTGATAGAAGCGCTTAGGCCTGCCTGTGATATCCTTGAACCGCATGGGCTCGTGATGGTACTCGAAGCGTTGAGCGATACTCCCGAACTTTTTCTCAGGCATTCTGATCAGACGTACACCATCTGTAAAGCTGTAAACAGACCGTCATGCAAATTCTTATTTGACATGTACCACATGCAGCGAAATGAAGGGAATATCATTAATAATATTGACGCGTCGTGGGAAGCTGTTGGCTATTTGCAAATAGGCGATAATCCGGGCCGCAACGAACCTACGACCGGCGAAATGAATTACAAAAATATTTTCAAGCATCTTTATGATAAACAATATAAAGGTATCCTGGGAATGGAACATGGTAATTCCATTGAAGGTAAAGAAGGTGAACAAAAATTAATACAAGCTTACCGGTCCAGCGATGCTTTTATCGTGTAAAGCTTTTAGGCTTTTATTTTTGGAAGAATGGACAAAAATCTGGCTGCAAAAAATTTTACAATAGAGAAGACTTGCCTGAAAAAAAAATTAAAAGATGTTATTAAATACTAATGGCCCTGGTATTGCACTCTCGTCCTTGGGAAGGTGGTTGGGGGTGAGGCTCAAATGGATTGGTAAGTTAATCAGCCTGGTATTTTTTTTATCCCTGGGTTGTAAATCAAAAGACAATTATACTACCTGGTCGGGTTACAAAGGTTCCCCTGAAAGTATTCAATATTCATCGCTCACACAGATTGATACTTCCAATGTAAAAAACCTGCAGGTAGCCTGGGAGTATCATTCGGGTGATGCGGATACCGTGCACCAGTCGCAAATACAATGCAACCCAATTATTATTGATGGAATTCTATTTGGAACAACCCCGGAAATGAAACTCTTTGCACTGGATGCGGCAACAGGAACGCAAAAATGGATATTTAATCCTTTTGATTCCATGACCAGTGATAAGAAATCGTTTTTTATTATGAATAACTGCAGGGGTGTTTCTTATTGGAGTGATGGTGGTAATGAGAAGAGGATTTATTATGCTGCCGGTTTATATCTATATAGCATAAACGCAGATAATGGAAAGCCGGATGTAGCTTTTGGCGATAGCGGTAAAATTGATTTGCATAGCGGGCTCGATCGTGATGTTCCCGATTTATTTGTGACGGCTACTTCGCCCCCCGTTATTTATAAAGATCTTTTAATTACAGGTACAAGAGTGGATGAAGGATCGCCTGCGGCGCCGGGTCACATTCGTGCATTTGATGTAAGAACAGGCGAAAGAAAATGGATATTTCATACGATTCCATTTCCGGGGGAAGAAGGATACAGTACATGGGACGACACTACCGCTTACCGTTACATTGGCGGAGCTAATTCATGGAGTGGTATGAGCCTTGATGTAAAAAGAGGTATTCTTTTCGCCTCCACGGGTTCCGCATCTTATGATTTTTATGGTGGCAAAAGAACCGGGGATAATTTATTTGCAAATACATTACTTGCGATAGACGCCGCTACCGGCAAACGCATCTGGCACTTTCAATATATTCATCATGATGTGTGGGATCGTGATTTATCTTCCGCTCCCGCATTGGTTACGCTTAATAAAGACGGAAGGAAAATGGATGCGGTAGCACAAACGACCAAGACAGGAGTCGTCTATGTTTTCGATCGCGAAACGGGAAGACCCATTTATGATATTATAGAAAAAGCGGTGCCGCTAAATTCAGAATTAAAGGGAGAAAAGTTATCGCCTACACAACCGTTTCCTACAATGCCTGAGCCCTTCATGCGACAGGCTTTTACAGAAAAAGATATTAATCCTTTGTTATCGCCGGAATCGTACGAAGATGTAAAAAAAAGGTGGGCATCTTATAAAAATGATAACATGTTCAATCCTCCATCATTACAGGGAACTGTTGTTTTTCCGGGGCTTGATGGCGGCGGTGAGTGGGGCGGTCCTTCTTTTGACCCGGAGACAGGAATCTTATATGTTAATGCAAATGAAATGGCCTGGATCATACAGGCGGTTGATATCTCCAATAAAAAGCCTTCAAGTGAAACAAATGAAATAGCAGGCAAGCGCCTCTATCAAAATAATTGCATGACCTGCCATGGCCCGGAAAGAAAAGGCTCCGGAAATTTTCCCGCGTTAACCGGCGTAGAAAAAAAATATACGGCAAACGCATTTGATGATTTATTGCAGTCGGGCAGGAGAATGATGCCCGCGTTTAAACAACTAAATGAAAATGAGAGAGAAGCCATTGGTTCATTTATCTTAAATATTGATACATCAAAATCAAAGCCTTTTCATGATGATAAAAAAGATGATCGCTATAAGTTGCCTTATACAATTACGGGTTACAATAAATTTTTAAGTAAAGAAGGATACCCTGCAATAGCGCCTCCATGGGGAACCTTAAATGCGATCAATCTTAACACCGGAAAATTTGTATGGAAAATTCCTTTGGGAAATGACACGGCTTTCAAAAATGCAAAACAGCAAACCGGTACGGAAAATTATGGTGCCTCGGCAATAACTGCGGCTGGCCTTTTATTTATCGGCGCTACAAAAGATGGAATGTTCCGGGCCTTTAATAAAAGAACCGGCCAGCTATTGTGGCAAACTAAATTACCATCTCCGGCCTTTGCAACACCCGCTGTTTATGAGGTAAATGGAAAACAATACATAGTTATTGCTTGTGGTGGTGGAAAGATGGGAACCAGGTCCGGGGATAGTTACATCGCTTTTGCTTTGGCTGCCAAATAATTTTCCTCTCCATCGGGAAACGATTGGATGAAGGTGGCGTGCAGAAAAGATCACCAGCCCGGTTTATACAAAAAAATATATAAATGTTTATGCAAAAATTATTCATCTCTTTTCTCTTTTTGGTAGTAACTGTAAGTGCCCAATCTCAATTTACAGTGAGTGCCAACAAACATTTTTTATTGAAAGATGGAAACCCATTTTTTTGGATGGGAGATACCGCATGGGAGTTATTTCATCGCCTTGACAGGGAAGATGCCGATAGGTATTTAAAACGTAGAAGTGAGCAGGGCTTTACCGTTATCCAGGCGGTTGTGCTCGCCGAAATGGATGGCTTGCACACGCCTAACGCTTATGGCGAAACGCCTTTAATAAATGATAATCCTTCAGAACCCAATGAAAAATATTTTCAGCACGTAGATTATATTATTGATAAAGCAAACGAGTATGGTCTCACCATAGGGCTACTGCCAACCTGGGGTGATAAAATTTTTAAAGACAAATGGGGAACCGGCCCGGAAATTTTCAATGAACAAAATGCTGCCGTGTATGGCGCATGGATCGCAACCCGCTATAAAAATAAAACGAATATTATCTGGATTTTAGGCGGTGACCGTAACCCGGGGAATGAAAAAGATGTCGCCATCTGGAATGCGATGGGGATGGCGATAAAAAAAGTTACCGGCAACAAAGCAATGATCAGCTTTCATCCACAGCCCAACGAAACAGGCTCTGCGCAATGGTTTCATAACGAGGCCTGGCTCGATTTCAACATGTTTCAAAATGGCCACTGCAGGGATATGAACGTATATGATAGAATCGCGAAGGTTTACAAAATGCAACCGGTAAAACCGGTTATGGATGCTGAGGTTCTATACGAAGATCATCCTGTTTGTTTTAACGCAAAAGACCTTGGCACCTCGAGTGCCTACGATGTGAGAAAATATGCATACCTCGATCTCTTTGCAGGAGCACATGGTCATACTTATGGTTGCCACGACATATGGCAGATGTACTCACCAAAACGTGAAGGTGTAAATGGGCCACATATTTTTTGGCAACAAGCCCTGGAATTGCCAGGTGCTAATCAAATGATCTTCGTTAAGAATCTAATTCTGTCCCATCCTTTTTTGGAACGTGTTCCCGATCAATCGTTAATTGTTGAAAATAACCTTGCTGCTTCTGAACACATACAGGCGACAAGAGGCAAAGATTTTTTGTTTGTTTATTCTTCAGAAGGGAAACCTTTTACTGTAAAACTTAATAAGATATCTGGTGACAGACTGCAGGCCTATTGGTATGATCCAAGGTCAGGAAAATCCAAAGAAATTATGATAGTTACAAATAAAGGCTCAATGAAGTTTACGCCCCCTTCGTCAGGCTATGGCCAGGATTGGGTTTTAGTGATGGATGATCTATCAAAAAAGTATGCGCAGCTTTAGGATTTTTAAAAGTATAACAACAATGAGTAATCGTTTTTTGCCAGTATTTGTGTTATGCATTTTTTGGAGTGCCGTATTTGCGCAGGGTATAAAACCTGTTTCTGCGGAAGTAAAAATATATAATGGCCGTGCCTCAATTATGCTGAATGGCCAACCCAATTATCCTGCTATTTATGCATTGACAGATGTACCGGGCGGTAGGTGGAGTTGGGAAGAATTGCCTTCTTATAACATGCGTAATTTTTGCGATCGCGGATTTAAACTTGTGCAGGTAGACATCGCATTTGATCATATCTGGAAGGGGGATGGCTCAGTAAGTATTGATACTACTCAAAAGCAATTGAGAGGTGTTCTGAATGTTTGCCCCGAAGCGGCCATCATTATTCGTCTCCATATAAATCCGCCTAAATGGTGGCAGCAAAAAAACACTGCAGAAAGAACTTTATATGCCGACACGGATCCAAAGCCGGATTACCCATGGGGCATACAGCGATATATTGAAGATGATGAGGAAACGCCTGATCGTACAAGCCTTGCTTCCAAAAAATGGAAGGACGAGGCCACTGTGAAGCTCAAAGAGTTTTTTAGAAAACTGCAAACGATCCCTGAAAGTAACGCTCTTGCAGGGATACAGGTTGCGGGAGGCGTTTATGGCGAATGGCATTATTGGGGCTTTATAAATAATGAACCGGATATGAGTAAGCCGATGCTGGATTATTTTAGGAATTGGCTTCAAAAAAAATATAGAAGCAATGCAAACTTGCAAAATGCCTGGAATGATATATCTGTGAACTTTGCAAATTCTTCCCTGCCAACTTTAGCAGAACGCCAAACAACCACATCAGGAATATTTAGAGATCCTCAAAAAGAAAGAAAAACAATTGATTATTATGAAGCGCAACATACATGCGTAGCCGAAGATATTTTATATTTCTGCAGGCTGGTGAAAGAATCATGGCCGAGGCCAATTATCACCGGGGCTTTTTACGGATATTTTTATGCTGTATTCGGCAGGGAAGCTGCAGGCGGGCATCTCGAGCTACAGAAAGTGTTGAATTCTCCTTACATAGATTTTTTATGCGGCCCGGGTACCTATTATCCATCCGCTGTTGAGATGGGCGATCCCTATCGCTCCCGCAGTTTAATTAATTCAGTTTTGCTGCATAATAAGTTATGGCTTGATGAAATGGATCAGCAACCACCGTTGCTGCCTTTGAAAGATTCTTCGTTTAAAGAAAGTGTAGCAAAAAGTATCGCTAATGTGCGCAGGAATATGATGTTTACTTTTTCCAGTGGTGCAGGATTGTGGTTTTATGATTTTGGCCCTTCCGGGTTCAATGGGGGAAAGAGGCTTGCAGATCATGGGAGCTGGGGATGGTGGGATGAGCCGTCTTTGATGGAAGATATCAGTAAACTGAAAAAAATGGCGGACAAGAAAATGAACGAGCCATTTCAATCCGATGCTGATGTGCTGCTGGTTCATGACACCAAAAGTTTTTATTACACGGGCAGCGCCAAAGAAAAAAGCTATATGAGTCATTGGGCTGATAACTGGATACCTCCGGCAATATTCAAGAGTGGCGTCGTTCACGATGTAATACATATCGATGACATGGACAAGATAAATCCTTATCAATATAAGGCGATTGTATTTGTCAATACATGGGTGCTGAATGATGCTCAGAAAAAAATTATCAGGGAAAAAATTGCCAAAGAGAATCGCCATTTAATTTTTTTATATGCCCCGGGGTATTCCAATGAAAACAAGTTAGATGAACATTTTATTGCAGATGTCACCGGTATGAAAATCGAAAAGGTTTTTGCAGATTCGCCAACGATAATGTTATTGGCAAAAAGCTTTTCTTCAGCGAAATCTTATTCTGTTTTTAACAATAAAGTAAATCCTCTTTTTGCGGTGACAGATAATTCAGTCGCTGTTTTAGGAATGACAGCAGACAGTGCACAGGTTTTATTTGCAAAGAAAGTAACGCAGGGGAAAGTTCTGCTTGATTTGTTTGAATAACAATTCTATCATCC
>JBDTMP010000451.1:0-2967 GCA_039934215.1 Ginsengibacter sp. | reverse complement strand
AATATCCTTGGGTTAACTATTGGTATTACGGTTTGCATGATGATATTCCTTTTCATCATGAATGAATTCAACGTTGATAATTTTCATAAACAGGGTAGAAATATTTATCGTGTAATGCGCGGTTTTAAAGATAACGGTTCCATAAAAACCGTATCCTATCTTTCCGGCCCCTATGCTCCGGCGTTATTAAATGATTTCAAAGGCGAAATAAAAAAAGCTGTTCGTGTAGATCCGTTTAACGCACTTATTTCATTCGGTGATAAGGCGTTTAATGAAAAGAAAATGTATGCTACCGATAACGACTTCTTCACTTTTTTTACTTTCCCGCTTTTAAGAGGCAATGCTGAAAATGTTCTTAAAGACCCCAACAGTGTGGTACTCACCGAAACTACCGCAAAAAAATATTTTGGCAGCATTGATAATGCAATGGGCAAAGTAGTCGAAATGGATAAAAATTTGCAATTGAAAGTTACAGGTGTTGCCAAAGACGTGCCTTCCAACTCACACCTCGACTTTGACCTGGTGATTCCTAATGCTTCATTTATCACAAAAGGTTATTACAATACATGGATAAATAATGGCTTGTACACATATGTGATGCTTGACCCTAACGTAAGCCAGTCGCAGTTAGAGCAGAAATTTACACAGTTCATGCAAAAATATATGGGCAGCGATATGACAAAATATGGTTTTCATTTTTCTATTTTCCTCACACCATTAAAAGATGTTTATTTTGACAAAGCATCCTTCGACGGTGTGAAGCATGGTGATAAAACCGTGATTTATATTTTCCTTTCCATCGCCATTCTTATTCTCATTATTGCCTGTATCAACTTCATGAATCTCTCAACCATTCGTGCGGTGGAGCGGTCAAAAGAAGTAGGACTGAGAAAAGTAATGGGCGCTTTGAGAAATAATCTTGTGTGGCAGTTTATTGGTGAATCTGTTTTACTCACCATCATTTCGTGCATCCTGTCTTTCGTGCTGTTGCTGGCTTTCATGCCGGCATATAACGGGCTGCTTGGTTATGCAATCACAGTTTCATGGAATACATGGCCACTGTATGCGTTCATTATTGGTATCATTATTATTGCGGGGCTTTTAGCGGGCAGTTACCCGGCATTTTTTCTTTCAGCATTTTCACCGGTGCAGGCTTTGAAGGGGAAATTAAAATTGGGTAAAAGTGGTTCTTTATTTCGGCAGGCCCTCGTGGTAGTACAATTCAGTATTTCTGTTTTACTCATCATCGGTACCTCTATTATCATGAACCAGATGAGTTATATAAAAAATAAACAGCTTGGTTATAATAATCAGCAAACACTTATAGTGCCGATAAACAATGAGGATATTTATAAGAACAGGAATATTTTTAAGGCTAATGTAGAAAACGAAAGAGATGTTTCATCTGTGTCTGTCATGTCCGGCGAACCCGGCGGCTTTTTTGATACACACATGTTTGACGTGGAGGGCCACGATGAAAAATGGAGATCAAAAACTGAATTTTCGGATTTTGAATTTGTAAAGACACTGGGCTTAAAAATTATTGCAGGACGGGATTTTTCTTCGCAATATCCTACGGATACTACTGATGCCGTTCTAATAAACAGGACTGCTGCCGCGAATCTTGGCTGGGCTCCTGAACAGGCGATTGGTAAATGGATTAAGAATACCATTCGTGATAGCACTAAAAGAAAAATAATTGGCGTAGTTCAGGATTTTAATTTCTTATCACTGAAAGAAGATATGGATGCACTGGTTATTTCCCCGGCTGTTGACAGGAGGGTGGCTTTAATAAAATTAAAAGCCGGTAACATTCAATCTGCCATTGCTGCGATAAAAAAAGATTATAATAAAGCGGCACCCGTTTACCCGTTTGAATACAGTTTTTTAGATCAACAGTTTAATGAATTATATAAGGCAGATTTAATACAGCAAAAACTGCTCAGTATATTTTCAGGCCTTGCGATATTTATTGCATGCCTTGGTTTATTTGGGCTGGCTTCGTTCACGGCTACGAAACGCACCAAGGAAATCGGCGTTAGAAAAGTGCTTGGCTCATCCGTTGAAAATATTGTATTGCTTTTGTCAAAAGATTTACTGAAACCCGTTGTACTGGCTGCTATTATTGCTATACCTGCCGGCTATTACGCGATGGATAAGTGGTTGCAAAATTTTGCCTACCGCACTCCATTAAGCTGGTGGATTTTTGCGCTTGCAGCTTTCGTTACTATAATTATTGCGTTCATTACGGTATGTTTTAAAGCCATCAAAGCCGCAATTGCAAATCCTGTGAAGAGTTTAAGAACGGAATGATTTAATTATGAAAGAAAATTTATAAATAATGAATGAAAAAAGCTAATAGCTAAAGGCTAACTGCTAAAAATATGAATCCTTTAATAATATAAATCCTGGTTCAGACAATGTTCAAAAATTATTTAAAAA
Source organism: Ginsengibacter sp. (assembly GCA_039934215.1). Classification (GTDB taxonomy): domain Bacteria; phylum Bacteroidota; class Bacteroidia; order Chitinophagales; family Chitinophagaceae; genus Ginsengibacter. Next base: position 525 of record JBDTMP010000451.1, on the reverse strand, counting down.
CAGCATGGCGAAACCTGGTGAAGAATAAGTTTTATTCATTCATCAACATTGCCGGTTTAACTTTTGGTTTAACGGTTGGAATTCTGATTTTACTATGGATACAGGATGAGTATAGTTATGATAGTTTTCACGCGAATGCACCGGATATTATTAAGCTCGAAAATATGGTGGCCACTGGTGATAACCGGCAATTATGGACTAATACAACAGCTCCAATTGGTATTATGGCAAAGCAACAAATACCGGGCGTTAAAGACGTTGTGCGCATTACCGGAAATTATTTTTATGCTTTATATAAATACAACAATAAATCATTCAGTGACGAAAGAAATTTCTTCACTGATGCATCTTTCTTTAGCGTATTTGATTTTCCTATTATAAAAGGAAATGCATCCAATCCATTTCCTGATAATTATTCTATTGTAATTACTGAAACTACAGCAAAGAAATTTTTTGGCGGCGATGATGTAATTGGAAAAATTATTACGGCAGATGACAGTGCTCATTTTAAAGTTACAGGTGTTA
>JBDTMP010000450.1:0-2217 GCA_039934215.1 Ginsengibacter sp. | reverse complement strand
GGCGAGAGCGTGCTGTTCTTCAATTCGGCGCCAACTCCAATGCCATTGCTAAAATATTTTTTGAAAGTAATATCTGCTTCTTTCCTGTTGACCAGTCTTATTTTTGAAGATTTTACTCTTCGTAAGAATGAAGCGAAGATGGAGTTTTGATCCAGTTCATCATCGTGGTCATAAGTGCCATAAAGATCGCTCCTGTAAATTAATCTTAGCGTTGTCCATTGTTTAGGATTTAAAACAAAAAGAGAGCTAAGGAGGTACTTCGTTTGTCTATCTTTTGTGGAGAAACCAATGTAACCTTTCAATTGAATTCGCTGGTTGAAATACCGGTTAGTTTTTAATCCAAAATTAAACCGGTTACCTTCTATAATATTGTTTGTATAAATTGAATAGAGGTTTCCAATATCCACATGGCCCGTGGTATAATAGCCATCGCTCAATGCTGAAATTATTTTTGCATAAGTAGCAACTACAGGAATTTTATTAAGCGTATCCATCAAATGATATACAGAATTTTCTGATGCGCTCAACGGCTCAAATCTTATTTTTTCCCAGTTCGATGTATCACGAACGATTGAGGCGACATCTATATTTTTTTTATTAAAAGCGGTATCAATCTCTTTGTTATTCAAAATGGCATCTTTGTATATCGTAGTTTTCTTCGCTATAATTCCTGTCTTTTTCATGGCAGGCATGGTAAAGTCTACATACAAAATATTTTTTTCAGGGAAAAATTTTATTTGATTTTCAACTTTAAAAAATTGGGAGATTTCAAATTTATCTACAAAGTTTATGTTCGCATTTTTATCCATGTGCATTACGACAGATTTTATCGCATAGGCAGTATCTGCAATCCACATGTATCCTTTAAAAGTATTGCTGCCGAATTGCATGGGATCAAACTGCACCTGGATGCACCTGAGCCCGGAAAAATATAATGTATCGAGAATGTGGTAATTGTAGTAGTTAAGCGCATTTTCCGCCACGGGGCTTACGAAGTTTACATCTGCAAGCTTGATATTATTTTCATACACATTAATTCTCTTATACAAGCCATCTATATAAGTGATTATTGAAGAATTTTCAAGGCCGGAACTTTTTATCGCCTGGTAATCATATCTCTCTTTTTCCGGATTTTTTTTATAATAAAAAACTGAGTTACTTTCTGAAAGATAAACCGGCAAAGCTTTCTGGTTATCGGCGGTTGTATGCATATTATCAAATACAAATGCCAGTTGCTTCAACAAGGGATTGTTTTGAATTTTTAGCGGAATGTTTTTAAGATCAACTTCAATTTTATCATAAACCTGCGCCTGATAAGTTGCATTATTAAAAACATTATTCCTTTCCTTATTATCTATGACTTTTTTTACAAGCCTTTGCGCTTTGGTATATTTTACCTTTACCGCCACTACTACTCCCTCCATTTCTTTTGATGAAGGCTCCGCGCTAAAATTTATAACCTGGTTCTGTAATTTTGAAACAGACTTTGCCATTGTTTTAAACCCGATCATTGAGATAGCGATAGAATCAGTTTTATTGTCGATGATTAATGTGTACTTACCGTCTTCATCTGTAATTACCCCATTCCCGGAATTAAGAGAATATATGCTGCAGGAAAATAACGGTGTACCGGTTTGGGCATCTTTTATTACGCCGGTAATGCTGCGCTCCTGGGCAAAAACCTTATTAGCGGTAATTACAAGCAGGCATAGCGTACAATATTGAAGTAGTTTTTTGATAGATGGCCGGAATTAATATTAAAAACGCAAAATTATAGTAACAAAGTGCCAACTGAAAAAGTTTTTCCTTTTGAACAATTAAAACAGTAAATATTAAATAGCGTCGAATGAATGGAATAGAAACCAAGTATGCAATTCCAAAATCTTCGCGGATCGTCAGCGTATAGTTTTCATACTATCTCTTTGAAAAAATCTTTTCGGCATTGATAGTGGTTTGTCCGGCAACTTCTTCTACGCTTATATTTTTTATTTGCGCGAGCTTTTCTGCAATGTATTTTAGATAACTGCTTTCATTTCGCTTACCGCGAAAAGGAACGGGCGTTAAATATGGAGCGTCGGTCTCTAAAACTATATATTTAAGATCCACATCTTTTATTATTTCAGCAAGCCCGGAATTTTTATAAGTGAGCACGCCACCAATTCCCAGTAGAAAATTTTGTTCAATAATTTCCCTGGCCTCTTCAATTGTGCCGCCAAA
>JBDTMP010000449.1:0-2894 GCA_039934215.1 Ginsengibacter sp. | reverse complement strand
CGTAACTGGTACGTTGTTGACGGCACTAATCAAACCGTTGGTCGCATGTGCGCTAAAATAGCGTCCGTTCTCCGTGGTAAGAACAAATCTTATTATACGCCTCATGTTGATTGTGGGGACTTTGTTGTGGTAACTAATTGCGATAAAGTAAAATTTACGGGTAAAAAGCTCGATGATAAAATTTATATCAACTACAGCGGTTACCCCGGCGGTAAAAAAGAAGAGACCGCCGGAGATCTTTTAAAACGTCGCCCGGATGCGATAATTGAAAGGGCCGTAAAAGGTATGTTGCCAAAAAATCGTCTTGGTCGCAAAATGTACAAAAAGCTCTACGTGTATGCAGGATCTGAACACCCGCATACCGCACAAAAACCACAAACCTTAACTTTCTAATTTTATATTAATGGAAAAACAAAAAAATGCAGTTGGCCGTAGAAAAGCTGCGGTAACAAGAGTTTTCCTTTCTAAAGGAGATGGAAACATTACTATTAACGGAAAGGATTACAAAACTTATTTTCCGCTTGTATATCTTCAAAACCAGGTGGAAGCTCCATTTAAGAAAATAGAAGCTACAGATAAATTTGATGTGGTAGTGAATGCAACTGGCGGTGGAGTTAAAGGCCAGGCAGAAGCTGTAAAGCTCGGAATTGCCAGGGCTTTATTACAGGTAAATCCTGAGTACCGTCCCGCTTTAAAAGAAGCAGGATTACTTACGCGTGACCCACGTTCAGTTGAGCGTAAAAAACCCGGTAAGAAAAAAGCGAGAAAGAGCTTCCAGTTCAGTAAGAGATAAAGAGAAGCAAGTCGTAAGTATCAGGTAGCAAGATGAAGTATTTTCTTGCTACTCACTACTCACTACTTGATACTATATTCAACAACAACTTAATAAAAAATAAATGGAAAATAATACTTCTTTACAACAGCAGCTTTTGGAAGCAGGCGTTCACTTTGGCCATTTAAAAAAGAAGTGGAATCCTAAAATGTTACCTTACATTTTTGCTGAAAAAAAAGGTATTCACATCATTGATCTCAACAAAACCGTTGAGGGTTTGCAGGAAGCAGCTGCCGCATTAAAGTCTATCGCCAAAAGCGGTAAAAAGATAATGTTTGTAGCTACTAAAAAGCAGGCGAAAGAAATAGTGACTGAAGCGGCGAAAAGGGTTAACATGCCTTTCGTGACTGAGCGTTGGCTTGGTGGCATGCTTACTAACTTTAATACAGTGCGCAAGAGTGTAAAGAAAATGCAGAGCATTGAAAAATTATTGAATGATGGCTCATTAGATAGTATCACCAAGAAAGAGCGTTTAACGCTCACCAGGGATAGGGATAAAATGGAGAAAGTTTTAGGCGGTATCGCACAAATAAGCCGAATACCTGCGGCTTTATTTTTGGTTGATATCGGCCACGAGCACATCGCACTGTCAGAGGCTAAAAGGCTTAACATCACAACTTTTGGAATGGTGGATACCAATTGCGATCCTAACAAAGTAGAATTTTCAATTCCGGCGAATGATGATGCGACGAAGTCAATCGCCATTATTACTAATTATATAATAGCTGCGATTGCCGAAGGCCTTGCTGAAAGACAGGCAGAAAAAGATGAAGACCATGAAGAATCGGATGAGCGTGATTCAAGCGATATAAAATTTGATGTGGGAACTGAAGACGAAAGGGATCGTCGCAGGGGAAGCGGAGGCCCGGCTGGTGGTAAAGGCCGTGGTCCTGCAGGTCCTCAAAAGCGTCGCGTATCGGGTCCGGGCACCGGAGGAAACCGCCCAGGTGGCCCAGGTGGTCGCCGGTAGTATATTTTATCAATAATTATATTTCTTCAGAAGATATAGATCATCAATGCTATGGCAAATATGATTTATTTCATTATTAAAAATATTTAAATGAGTACAACAACTATTACAGCAGCGGACATTAATAAGCTCCGCCAGCAAACCGGCGCGGGTATGATGGATTGCCGTAAAGCTTTAACGGAATCTAATGGTGATTTTGAAGCCGCAATAGATTATTTAAGAAAAAAAGGTCAAAAAGTTGCAGCTCTCCGTGGCGACAGGGAAGCTAAAGAAGGTGTGGTAATTGCGCAAACTACTAAAGACAGTAAGACCGGCTATATTATAAATTTAAGTTGTGAAACCGATTTTGTTAGTAAAAATTCTGAATACATTGCATTCGCCCAATCTATAATGAATACAGTTATTGATGCTAATATCAAAACTGCTGATGAGTTGGGTAATCTAATGGTAGACAATGAAACGCTAACAGATAAATTAAACGAGCAGGTCGCAAAAATTGGTGAGAAAATAAGTGTTTCAAGGTTTGAAAGAGTTGACGCGCCATACGTGGCTGCATATATTCACGGGGGATACCGCATGGGCGTATTGGTTGGCCTTAATAAAGAAGCGGAAGATGCAGGAAAAGATGTCGCTATGCAAATAGCCGCAATGAATCCTATAGCGATTGACGAAGCTTCAGTACCTGCGGAAACCGTTGCCCGTGAAAAAAATATTGCAATCGAACAGGTTAAAGCTGAAGGTAAGCCTGCTGAAATGGCTGAGAAGATCGCCATCGGTAAAATCAATAAGTTTTTTAAAGAAAGCACGTTACTTGCACAGGCCTATGTAAAGGATAGTAACAAATCTGTGGCTGATTATCTTAAAAGTATAGACGCAGATTTAAAAGTAATTGAATTTAAAAGAGTGGCATTGGGTTAATAAATATTTTGTCTCTCCGGGCTGCCAACCTCCATAAATTGTAAAGTTTTATAAATTGAGGAGTCGCATTGAGACTCTTCAATTATTACATCCTGTATGTGAGTAAACTGGGTGTGAAATCATTATATAATTCCATTATCTTCGCCCCGCTAAATCAAATTTTACTCCGGCACA
>JBDTMP010000448.1:0-10327 GCA_039934215.1 Ginsengibacter sp. | reverse complement strand
TCGGTTATAGATTTATATCGCGATTTGTCAGCCTTCTTATAATCAGCTTCCAAAGCGGTAAGAGATTTTTCTCCATAAGGAACTGCTTTATTAAAATTGGCTTTCGATTCCGTATTCAGATCGGCTTTCCTTTTTACATCTTCGGGTTTGGGGCCTTTTACTTTATTGGCAGAATCTCTGAACTCAATACCAAGGTTATAATAATATTGTGCGTATAGCCAGTTGTTATTAATGTCGTTGGGATTAATTTTATATGCGGCTTCTACCTGCTCTCCAAGCGTTTTCATTAGGGCATTTTTATTGGTTACTACCACCCCTTCATCGCTGTTATAGAGATACCCAAAAATATCATTGGCATAATTAAAATGATAGGTTAAACTATCAGGATGCGCCGCTACCAGCTCATCATATTTTTTAAACAAGTTGGGATTATCTTTTTTCTCCCTGTAATAATCCATTTCTACCAATGTATAATAATTGTCATCAGGGAAAAGCTTTTTACCAAGATCTGCATATTTTATCATGTTGGCTTCGTCATTTTTCTCTTTGAAATGTAGAGTGAGCCATTGATATGGAATCTGGAAACCTGCTGTATTTCCTTCACTCGTGCCGTTAATATTTGCATCAGCGAGCTTAGTAAAATATTTCATTGCTGCGGTATCATTTTTTGCATTGAGGGCTGCCTTTCCAATATTCAAAACAAGAGTAGTATCAATCTCTCCTATTTTGGCGTAATTCTTTTTAACGATATACTGGCCTACTTCATTTGCTTTTATAAATTGATTCATGGCACCCAGGTAACCAGCCTTGTCGCCGGATGCAGCGGCATCATTAAATGCTTTTGCCCCAGCTTCATAGTAGCTGCTGTACAAATTAAATAATGCCTGGTATTTATCCTGTGCGGCGACTAAAGCCACCTTTGCATTAGTCGTATCATCGAGGGCTTTCTTTACCGCTTCAAATGCGATATCTTTTGCATCGCCCTGCACCAGGCTTTGAAACTGGGCTGAATCAGCAATTGCTCCATAGACTTTCGCCTTTAAATAACTTACCTCATTATTTGAAGGGTCTTTGGCAACCAAAGCATCGACCTCAGTTTTCGCTTTGTCCAATTGCTTATCGGCAAGATATTTCTGCGCTTTTTTCATATCCTGGGCAAACATTATTGATACAAAAAAAGTAAATAAAAGAGAAAAGATAATTTTTTTCATTTGTTTTTATTTATTGATTTTCAATGTCATTAAAAGGTTCATTTAAATTTTCGCTGTTATCAGAATTTTCAGGATTATTTTTTATTTCATCATTGGCTGCTGGTGGAATTTGTTCCTGAGACTCTGCTTCAATTGCTGCATCAACATCAGCCTCTTCATCTTCATGCTCAGCTAATTTAGTGATTGCCGCTATTTCATCCCCTTCGTCAAGTCGTATTAATTTTACGCCCTGGGTAGCCCTGCCTGCTTCACGTATAGTAGCAATAGAAGTACGGATTGTAACGCCGGATTTACAGGTGATCATAAGATCCTCTTTTTCATTTACACATAAAAGCCCGATAAGCGGTCCGGTTTTTTCTGTTACGTTTATTGTCTTTACACCCTTACCGCCCCGGTTGGTAATTCTGTATTCTTCAACTGCAGTTCTTTTGCCAAAACCTTTTGCACTTACCACGAGAACACTTACATCCGGATCATTGCTATTAACACAAATCATACCAACCACTTCATCAATATCCTCATCCACAGAAATACCAGAAACGCCAATCGCTCCCCTTCCGGTCGGCCTTACTTTCGCTTCAGGAAAGCGGATAGCCCGGCCCCCTTTTACCGCCATCATTATTTGTCTCGTTCCATCAGTAAGACATGCTTCAAGCAGTTGGTCTCCTTCATTAATTGTTATTGCATTCACACCATTTTGCCTTGGCCTTGAAAAATCTGCAACACGGGTTTTTTTGATAATACCCTTTCTTGTGCACAAGACAATATAATTATTGTTGATGTATTCTTCATCCTGCAAATCTTTTATAGCGATGATCGCTCTCACTTTATCATCGGGCGGAATTTGCATGAGGTTTTGTAACGCCCTTCCTTTGCTTTGCTTATCGCCTTCTGTGATCTCATAAACTTTCAGCCAAAAGCATTTCCCTTTTTCAGTAAAAAATAAAAGCGTGTGGTGTGTGGATGCTACGAAAAGATGCTCAATGTAATCTTCCTGGCGGGTACTGCTTCCTTTTGCCCCTCTTCCTCCGCGGCGCTGTTGCCTGTATTCGGTAGCCGAAGTTCTTTTGATATATCCCAGGTTTGAAATGGTAACAACAACATCTTCTTCTTCGATCAGGTCCTGCATACTTATTTCGTCTGCCAGGTAAGTGATCTCTGTTTTACGTGCGTCTCCAAATCTTTGCTTTATTTCCGCCAGCTCATCTTTGATGATCTGGAACCGCATACCTTCATTATCAAGAATTTCTTTTAAATGTGTGATCAGTTTCATTATTTCGGCGTGCTCATCTTTTATTTTATCCCGCTCCATTCCCGTAAGCCGCTGAAGTCTTAATTCCAGTACTGCTTTTGCCTGGATGTCGCTCATCTCAAATTTTTCAATCAATCCTTCTTTTGCAACGTCAGGTGTAGCTGAATTTCTTATCAGTGTGATCACCTCATCAAGATGATCGAGGGCGATAAGATACCCCTCCAATATATGAGCCCGCTCCTCTGCTTTTCTTAATTCATATTTTGTTCTTCTGACAATTACTTCATGGCGAAAATCTACAAACTCCCGGATCAAGTCTTTTACATTTAAAATCTTGGGCCTTCCTTTTACAAGCGCCACGTTGTTAATTCCAAATGAGGTTTGTAATTCACTGTGCTTATATAAATGATTTATTACAACCTGTGCTATGGCGTCTTTCTTTAGCTCGACAACAATTCGGGTACCTTCTTTATTGTTGCTTTCATTATTTACATCAGATACTCCGTCAATTATTTTATCATTAATAAGATGTCCGATTTTTTCAGTAAGCGTATCCCTGTTTACCTGGTAAGGAACTTCGGTAATCACTATTTTTTCACGGCCATTTTTTCCTGTTTCCACCATTACTTTTCCCCGAAGCACCACTCTTCCCCTTCCGGTGTGCAAGCCAGCTTTTACCCCTTCATAACCGTGGATGATACCACCGGTTGGAAAATCGGGAGCCTTCACGATCTTTATCAGATCGTCTATTGTAATATCTTTATTATCAATGTAAGCGACGCATCCATCGATAATTTCAGTTAAGTTGTGTGGAAGCATATTTGTTGCCATCCCTACTGCGATTCCGCTGGACCCATTCAATAATAACTGGGGAATGCGTGTTGGCAATACAGTGGGTTCCTTTGTACTATCATCATAGTTCAGCTGAAAATCTATGGTATCTTTTTCGATATCATCCAGCATGGTTTCAGCAATTCTTTCAAGACGTACTTCAGTGTAACGCATTGCCGCCGGGCTGTCGCCATCCTGACTTCCAAAATTGCCCTGGCCGTCCACCAGTGTATAACGCATACTCCAGTCCTGCGCCATTCTCACCATGGTATCATAAATGGACGCATCGCCGTGAGGATGATATTTACCCATAACATCACCGACTATACGGGCAGATTTTTTATAAGGCCTGTTGTAAAAATTACCCATCTCATACATACCATAAAGTATGCGGCGGTGCACGGGCTTGAGTCCGTCTCTCGCATCAGGCAACGCCCTGCCAACTATCACGCTCATTGAATAATCAATGTATGCGGATTTCATTTGTTCTTCAATATTTACAGGAATTATTCTCCCTCTTTCCCGGCCGTTTTGCGGCAATTGATCTTCAGTATTTTCCATATTTTTTTACTATCGGCAAATATACTTTTTTCAGGGCTGTTTTCCTTAACAAAAAAGGAATAAGCAGGGCAATTTTATTACCACTTTTTTAGAGAATGTGGAAAAGAAAATTGATACATAAAAAACTGGTTTCAAGGCTAAAAGCGTTAAATTATTTCTTTTCTTTGTCATCATTGAAAATGTTGTTCTTCCAAAGCACAAACGGATGCTATTAAGGATGTAAAAATTTTCAGATGAGTTGCAAGAAAAGGTGAAGATTTTGCAAAAAAATAAATCATGCGGTGGCAAAAAAATATTAAATGAATTCTATTTTGATTTTTGGTGCAGGTAAATCTGCAACCTCCCTTATTGAATACTTAATCACATGCTGCGAAGAAAATGTATGGACCCTCATGGTATGTGACGCAGACAAGGCATTGGCCGAATCAAAAATTAACGGTGCTAAAACCGCTCAGGCAATTTCAATAGATGTAAGTAATGAGACTGAAAGAAACTCATTGGTACAGCAAGTGGATCTCGTAATTTCAATGCTTCCTCCACACTTGCATTTTTTGGTAGCACAGGATTGCCTTCTTTACTCAAAACATCTTTTAACGGCCTCCTACGTCGATGAGAAAATTAAATCCCTGGAAAAAAAAATAAAGGAAAAAAAGTTACTTTTTTTATGTGAAATGGGCCTTGATCCTGGTATTGACCACATGAGCGCCATGAAAATAATTCACCGGGTAAAAAAAGATGGAGGTGAAATCACATCCTTTAAATCCCACTGCGGGGGCCTCGTCGCTCCGGAAAACGATGACAATCCGTGGCACTATAAAATTACCTGGAACCCGGGAAATATTATTATGGCAGGATCATCGGGCGCTGTTTACCGCATCAACGGAGAGACTTTACACATTCCCTATCCGGACGTTTTTAGCAATTGTAATGAAGTAAACATACCGGGGCTTTTTGCTTTAGCGTGGTATCCCAACCGTGATTCGCTTTCATACATTGACACCTACAAACTTGATGGTGTTGATACTTTCATAAGGACAACATTAAGATTTTCTTCATTCTGCAGAGGATGGAATAAAATTGTAAACCTGGGATTTACATCTTTGACCGATTTCGAAGAAATAAAAGCGTGCAAAACGTATGCTCAGTGGTTCAATAAAAAATTGCACAACGCTTCAATCTTTGGAAGCTCAAACCTGGAATCACCCATTAATGATAATGGATTTTTCGATGACGAATTTTCTCAGCAGATTGGGTATCTCGGTATTCGCTCTGAAACTCCAATTGATTTTAAATTCACATCTTCCGCATCAATACTGCAACATCTTTTAGAAACAAAACTTGCCATACATCCTCATGAAAAAGATATGATAGTAATGCTTCATGAAGTAGAATATAAATTGAATGGTGAGAGTAAGATGATTGTCAGCAGCCTTATTATAAAAGGCAGTGACCAGGTGCATACCGCTATGGCAAAAACGGTAGGCTTACCTTTAGGCATCGCTGCAAAATTAATAATGGAACGGAAAATAAAATTAACAGGGCTTCATATACCGGTAGTTCCTGAAATATATGAACCGGTACTTGACGAACTTGAAAACCATGGTATAAAGTTTAATGAGGAAGTAATAGCCTTGTAAAAAGTAATGCCGATGGATCAGTCCATCGGCATTAACAAAAATTCATTTTTTTAAAGAGACTATTTGTTTTTCATCCTATTGATTGGCTTGTTTCTTAGCGTCTTCCTTCATTTGATCATTGGCAGTAATTAAAAATTCAACCCTGCGATTTTGTGCCATTCCTTCATCAGTATCATTAGTATAAGCGGGTGCAGATTCCCCATATCCTTTTGTTGTAACGCGAGATGCGACAATACCCTGTCCTTTTAAATAATCTGCAACAGCACCTGCACGTCTCTCAGACAATCCCATATTATATTCGTCGCTGCCCCGGGGATCGGTGTGTCCCTGCACTTCAATATTTGTATTCGGATATTTATTAAGCACGGCTACAAGGTTATTTAAATTTGTTTTTGCAGCATCACCCAAATCAGAACTTGAGAAAGCAAAAAGAATCTTTTCATTAAATTCAACTTTAATACCCTCTTCCACCCTTTCTACTTTAGCGCCAGGGATATCATTCTTTATTTCTTCTGCCTGCTTGTCCATATTACGCCCTATGATCGCGCCGGCGGAACCACCAATTACTGCACCCAGGATTGTCCCCAAAGTTTTATTCCCGGCCGCTTTGCCAATAATTGCCCCGCCGACAGCGCCGGCTGTTCCACCTATAGCAGCGCCCTTTTGTGATTTAGTTGCATTACATCCCATTGCGATTATTGCGAATACGGGAAGTGAAAAAAGTAAATTTTTTAAAAATCTCATTTTAAATATTTTTAGTGTAAATACATAATTTCAAACATTGTACCAACAAAATTATTACAGATTGCAAAGTGGTAAATAAATGACGTTTGATTCACTGCAATTCATCTATCGTTACAGGAAAAATAATCTATTTCTTTTGTGAGATTAATGGTGGGATTGGCCGCAATAATTTTCCGGGCGATTTCAAGCTGTTTTTTTAAAAAGTTTTTGTGCGCAACACTTTCTTTTTGAAAAGGTCTGTGGTTCATTGCGTTTACAAGTGATTTTAATTCTATAATTAATTCTTTTGCCGCGTCATTTAGGTAAGTATTGCAAAATATCTCAAAAACATAATTCACGGCTATTTCATTTGCATGCACCATATCGCTCTTATAAAACCGGTAATCCCTCAGCACATCTATTACGAGCTCGTATGCGGGGAAATAAAAAACATTATTATTATGTTCCACAATTGAATGTACCGCCTCGATTAATCTTGCTTTGCTCCTGTTATTTTCAGTGACGCCGTCTCTTACATGACGCACAGGGCTAATGGTAAAAATAATGTTGATACCGGGGTTGTAAAGCCGAAGTTTTTTGATAGCCGTGGAAAGTCTGGAATAGATATCGTCGATGCTTATTAGTCTTTTGTCAAAATAATTTGCCGGTGCTTTGTGGCAATTAGCAACAGGCTCATTTTTATCTTTTAACAGGTAATGAAATGAAGTTCCTAAAGTAATTACAAGCCATGATGTTGTTTTCAAAAAAGAATTTGCATGCGATTGTGATTGATTTATGTTTTTTAGAACCGTGTCTTTGTCTAATCCGGAAAATGCAGAATGATGTTGCCAGCTATGCCATATTTCATCGTGAAGAAAAAGATCATCATCAGCAAATTGTTTATTTTCTATGTAAGACGACAATGAAGAACTTATGCTTACAGGATCATATAAAATTCCATTTGGATTTTGCAACACGTCAAATTTCAGGTTCTTAAAATTATTTCCTATCTCTTCGGTGAAGCAGGAACCTAAGAAAAATATTTTTTGATCGTATGAAATTTTATGCGGTGAAGGGTCAATTTGAAAAGGTAAAATAAATTCCATAGCGCATATAAATTATACAAAAATTTCCGATGCAAGATTACTGCACTCAGCCAGGGCTTCCATATTTAAATTCTCCATGTAGCCAAGATTTCTGAAATAATTAATCATGAGCTCAGAATCCATATTGCCGACTAATTCATCATTTGCCATTGGGCATCCACCTATGCCTTTTAAAGCGCCATCAAAACGGGTACAACCATTTTCCAGGGCCGCTTCTACTTTTTCCTGCCAATGCGCATTTGAAGAATGAAGATGTACACCAGTCTTTATATTTGGAAAGCCTGAAATAACTTTTGAAACGAGCGAAGCAATTTGTGTAGAAGATGCAACTCCTACTGTATCCGCCAGAGAAATTATTTCAATGCCTTCCCCCGCCAGTTTATCAACCCAATGCAAAACGATTTCCTCATCGTAAGAGTCTCCATAAGGATTACCAAAGGCCATTGAAATATATACAACAGGTTGCTTTTTATTTTTATCACAAATAGATTTTATCTCTTTAACCGTTTGCATTGATTTTTCAATAGTGCTGTTTGTATTACGCATTTGAAATGTGGAGGAAATGGAAAATGGAAAACCGAGGTAGCTTATCTTTTCAAATTCCGCGGCCTCCATTGCTCCTCTTATATTAGCCACTATCGCTAATAGTTTGCTGTTAATATTGACTATTGACAAGTGACCAATGACTTCTTTAGTATCCGCCATTTGCGGAATTGCTTTTGGTGATACGAAGCTCCCAAAGTCAATCGTGTCAAATCCCACTTCAAGCAATTTGTTTATGTATCGAATCTTTCTTTCCGTAGGAATAAAATTCTTCCATCCCTGCATAGCATCACGCGGGCACTCAACAAAATGAATTTTTTTATTTGAATTTATCAATCGTTAAAATATTATTTTGTTATGCAAATATAAATTCTTTAGAATCCTATGCCCGATGTAAAACCACGGAATAAATGATTACCCTTTTAATTTAAAATATTTCCTTGACAGAACTTTTTTGCTTCATATTATACGAACCACTTTTAGCCAGATATTAACCAGGATTTACAGTTTAAACACTTAATAACAATCATTACCAAATAGCTATTGTATCATAAAGGTAGAATGCATATTTTTAGTTTAAGAGCTTTCACCGCGATCAATTGACGCCCGAAAAAGACAACTAATTCTAAATAATATGAAAGTAATTGGTGTACATGATTAAGTACCGAATGGCAACCTCCGGTGATAATCAGCAACTGATTGCACTCACGGCGTCTTCAGGAATGGCTGGCGAGATCGCATTGCGCATTGATCGCAAGCCGGATTTTTTTAAGCTCCTGGAAATGCGTGGGGAGACTAAAGTTTTTGTAGCGTTAGAAGAAGACACGATTATCGCATCTCTTTGTGTTTCTCTTCAGCAGGTTTATGTAGGTGGTGAAATATATCCTCTGCGCTATATCGGCGACTTTAAGGTTGCAGAGGAATACAGGAAAAAAGGAATAGGCTTGCGGTTGTGTGATAACATGGCCGATTATGTTATTTCCAACAATTCAGATCTTGCGTTTCTGAATATTTCGAAAGGGAATAACAGGCCGGTTTCATTTTTTAGAAACAGGCCGAATGTACCCGACTTTGATAACATTGGGATTTTTAAAATCCACCAATTTATCGGAAAAAAAATAAAGAAATTGGCCGCACGGCACAACATACGGGACACCGAAATAACAGAGGATGTATTATTATTCCTAAATGAATATTACAGGAAGTACGAATTGGGCAGCGTTATTACAAGAGAAAAGCTGGGTGGTGCGCAGGTATTTAAAATTCAACAGAATAATAAGATCATTGCCGTTATGTGTTTAGTGGATACAATGAATTTAAAACAAAATGTTGTGACAAGAATATCCTTTAAAATGAAAGTGCTTTTAAAAGCTATGAATTTTTTTTCCGGATTAGGTGGTATTTCAAAAATGCCAACTCTTAATGAACCTGTTCGTATGATGTACATAAAATACCTGGCGGTGAATAACCAGGAAAAAGAAGTAGTGAAATCCTTAATCAATTACGCCAGGGATATTGTGTACGGTAAGTCGTATTCGTACGTATCAATAGGATTGCATGAAAAAGATCCGCTGCACAACTGCTTTAATGGATTACTTAAAATAACTTTTAAATCTGTTGGTATGCTTTTAAGCATAAAAAATTCAAGACCCTTGATTGAAAAAGTAAAAAACGGAATTCCATTCGAGGATTATTCTCTCGTGTAAATTTAAAACCTAAATCAACTTTTATGAGCACAACAACACTTGAAGCTGAAAAATCACAAATCTACTGGGATGTTGTGACTGATGTTCTTTCACAAGCCATTACCGGTGAGCTTGTGGGCATGTCAAACTTTGCAACATTAACCGGAACTATTGATGATATTCATGAAAAAATGGAATGTGTGGAGCATTCAAACTGCGAACGAAATCATGCAGAGGGTTTTCTCCATTTAGCCAAAAAATATGAGCTCCCGATAAATATAAATATGGAAGGATATTATTGGAAAAATGTAAGGGAAAGTTTTATTCGCTGGGCAAATAAACCTGATTTTATTGCTTGTATTATTATGCAGGAGGTAATGCTGGAATGTTTTGCAGTGTCCATGTACAAAGATGTTGGAACGGCGTTACAAGACCATGAGATCGGCCAGTTATTCTTAGCGATTTCCAGGGAAGAGGAAGAGCATATTGAACATTCTATTGACCTGTTGAGAGCGGAACTCGATAAAGATTATGCAGGATTTATTCAGAAAGTTGAAGACATTCACAACGACTGCATGACGATATTAGCTGAATGGTCCGCAACGGTTGACCTGAAAGGGCACTGTGGTGTATGCAGGGGCGAATGCATGAAAAATTCATTGTATGCGGCAGGGCTTGATATAAAAGGCCTTCGTGGAAACTCCATTAATTTATATTTAAAAACCCTGGACAGGATAGGCATACCGGGCATAAAAAGTTTAGAATGGATAGCGCAGCT
>JBDTMP010000447.1:0-2481 GCA_039934215.1 Ginsengibacter sp. | reverse complement strand
CTGATTCACAGAAATGATATCATTAAAGAATATGCTGAAAGTGAAAAGTGGAAATCAATTTTAATTTGATTCAAATAATTTATAAATCTCTATTTTATAAATCCTTTTATAATATCCATTAAACCGCCACCACCATTTTTTTGTTGCTGAGACTGGGCGCCACCAGCCAACTGTGAAACAATATCCATTAAACCGCCACCACCGGAACCACCAAGCTGGCCAAGAATATCGCTCAACCCACCACCTCCTCCTTGCTGCTGCGCTATCTGTGAGCTTTTGCCACCCGTAATTGATTTCAAAAGGTTATCCAATGAGAAAGTACTGTTAGAAGGATCATTGGTTTTATTGACAAGTCCGTTAAGAACATTGGGAATAAGACTGCCGGCTATACTGTTGGCCTGGTTGCCACCAAGATTAAATTTATTCATCAGCTTATCCGCAAAATGCCCAATCATCATATTCACAATGGGATTGCTTAATAAGCCTCCACTGCCTTGCTGGTTTCCTTTTCCAAATAATGACAATAAATTTTGTGCGCCACCGCCGGCAACAATATTGCGCAAACCAGATGCGACTGTGTTCGTAGCTTCCGCGACAATTTCATCATTTTTTTCATTAGGAACTTCAGGGTTATTTATCACGGTATCATTTGCCGCGCCTTTTACGAGATTGAATAATTCTTCAAGCATAGGTTTAAAATTTTATGGTGAAAAAAAAATTATGTTAGCAATATAGTAAATCAATAGAAGCAAATTCGGTTGGCACGAAAATTTTTAAATAAAAAAATAAAAAATCATTAGTTTCAATTCTTCACTTCTCACATTCTTTATCCAGCACATAAATTACTTTATCATAATATTCCTTAGCTTTTTGCGCAGTATCGCCGATGCATACAAGGCCCAATTTTCCATATTGGGAAAGCGCTCCGACAAGATGAAATATAACCCCTTGCTGCGATGCTCCATCATACATTAATGAATGAAACATTGCTATGTCTATAAGATCCTGCGGAATTAATCCTTTGTAATTTTCGTTGCTTACATTATCAGTAGAAAAATAAAATCTTTTATTGCCGCCTGCAGTTAGATATTCTCCCTTCTCCGAATTGTAGGTGCCATCCGTTAAGAATTGCAACATAAAATATGGGTGCGTAGTTCCTCCTTTCCGCAGGTTAATTTCAATTGCGTAATGCAACCACTCATTATTTTTTTTTACAGAAATAAAATCAATAGCAAACCTGCCAAGCGCCCCTTTTTTAGCGAGTGCATCAGCTATCTTTTTACCTTCTTCAGCAAGCGAAATATTATACTCACCGCTTGCAGGAAAGCTTGCCCCAATAAACATTTGCCCATCTTCACTGTCCAGAACCTGGTCGTGTGTACTTAGCACCTCAACACCGCCTAAAGGGTTTATGATGCATTGTACGGAAGGGGATGTTTTTACGTCAGCATCAATGAACTCCTCTACGATGCCACCCATTTCATAAATTTTTTCAAAGAAAGTTTTTTCACTCAAATCCTTTGCCAGTATCCTGAGTTGCGACTTCATGTTTTCATCAATAAGTTTTTCTGTTAAACTGTCTTCAGAAATATCCGGGTAATAATAAATAGCATTGCCTTCACCACTAAATCCATCGTTCATTTTAACGACAGCTTTTCTCAGATCAGGCTTTTTTATTTTTATCGCAAGAAGTGCTTGTATAACATCCTGCTTTATTTTTAAATCTTCGAAGCCATCGGGCAAATGAACTCCTGACTCCTTAAATATTTTTCTGCCACCGGATTTTGTTCCTTGATAAAATAAATCCGGATCAGTTCCAAACAACGGGATATCCAATTGTACTGCCAGTGTTTTTTCCAGGTTCGTAATATTAAAACAGGTGAGATGCGCTTCATTATTGTTGGAAATATTTTGCTTAATGCGCTGAATTAGTCTTGGCCTTTCCAATATTTTTTTTGTAAGTGACCTGGATGATGTATCGTAGCAACTAAGCATGGTGAGCCTTTGCCGCGCATGTATTCCGGTGATACCCGGCAGAAGATGCAGGTAATAATCAATAATAATATTATCAACGGGCATGCTGGTCACATAAATAATTTTTGTAAGGGGCATGCGCAGTAACATCAGCAGGCAAAGCAGTCTTTCTTCATAATAAATATGGCCTTTTATTTTAGATAATATTTCTTCATCAAGGGAAAATGAGGGAATGATCACTACCGTTCTCGGAGCCAGTTTATCAGGAAATATTTTTGCAAATTGTTGTAGTAGCCCCCGCTGAATATTATTGAATGATTCTTTCTCTTCCACTGAACCGGGAGTTGAAATATTTTTGTTCAGGGCAAAAGTTTTTTTAAATGTATCCGCAACTTTATCCATAATTATTTCTTTATGCAAAAGTAAATTGAATAAAAAGATCAGGCGGATTGTTTATGCCATTGAATTCATAAAAGTGCAACATCAATCCTGTTTGGCCGGCTTTAA
>JBDTMP010000446.1:0-4311 GCA_039934215.1 Ginsengibacter sp. | reverse complement strand
ACTTCCCAAAAATTTCTTCGAGACTGCGTTTTCTTATTCCCTGCTCTGTTTTTGGTGTAATCTTTATTTCACCATTTCGTTTATTTTCATCAATGTAGCCTTTGCTCTTTAGATCTTCAATAAAATCGCCTGTTCCATACTCGTCATCTGTTAGGTTATATTCTTTATCCAGCTCGGTGAGCCAGCTAAGGGCTTCTCCCACATCGCCGCTCGTATAAGTAAGCAGTTGCATGAAAATATCTAAAAGCTTTTCAAAGGAAGATTTTTTATTTTCATTTGGATCGAATTTTGAAAAATTGTGTCCAAGCATTTTAATAAATATTTGATAATTGTTTCTGCAAATTACTAAACAAACTTTCTTTTAAAATAGTTCGATTGTTAAATAAAAATCCCGCTGCATGGATTGTAGCGGGATTCATATTATTTTAAAAAATCTTATTGTATTGCATCATGTACCTGCGTATCCTTTTGTGGCTTGGGCATATTATTTATTATGGAATTTCCTCCTTCAGGATTTATGGGAATGGGTGTTTTAAAATATTGCTCCATTTGCTGCAGTTGTTGCAGCAATTGATTTACAATCTGGTTTTCATAAGCAAGCGGGCCTTGTTTATTTTCATCAAGACTATTGAAGTAAGTAACCTGTTGCTCAAGGTCTTTCCGTAAAGCGTCCGATACTTTTTTAGCCAGCACGGTATCCCCTGCTTTATATGCTGCAAGTAAAAATTGTCCGGAAATTTGATCCTGTTGCTGGCGGCGTGAAACGAGCCCATAAGGGAAATTTTCCTGTAGCATCATTTTATCGCATTTTTCAAGCATGCGCTTCGCATCATCTTTTTTGCCATGTTCCGCGAGGTTATTTGCAACCTGTGCATATTGCATCCTGATGGTATTTAAATGTCTCCTGTTCTCTTCGTCATAATAAACTCCCGGCTTATTTGCATTTCCAAAAACAAATTTATTCATCATCACATTGTACGCCCAGTCCCGGTTTACCTCTCCGTTATGTACAGGCACAAACCTATAGGTAAGGCCATCTGTTCGTAAGTAGGGTTGAAAACCCAATTCATCATAAGGTGACGTGAAATAAATAGGGCGTTTCCATTTATTTGCCGCTATAATATTAAGAATGGCCGTTTCATTTTTTCCCAATGCACTTTTAGGAATGTCAAATACAACTTCACTTACAACGCTATCGGTCGCATTGACGGTTCCATTTTGTTTTACCAGGTTTTCATCAACAGGAATTTTTACTTTTTTGGTAGGATAGATGTTGAGATAATCATCCCCGTTTTGGGCCATACGTTTAGGATCATCGCTGCCTGAATAATCTTTCAGCATCGTATAAAGATCCATCGGCTGCGACTGGTCTACTTTGGCGCCGGGGGCATCAGGGTAATAATAAATAGCGTCCCGTTTGCTGCCCATTATTTGATCAGGCGTCCAAAGCACGTCAATGGGATCGCTCTGGTTTACCTTGTAGCGCAATTGATTTATGTACCAGTCGGTTCCCAGCAGGCTGGAATTTATAACTCTTATATCTCTTCTTATGCCCTGTACTTCCTGTGCATACCACAGGGGATATGTATCATTATCTCCAAACGTTATAAGGATAGCATTGGGTGCGCAGCTTTGCAGGTAATCAACAGCAAGGTCTCTTGCCAATACTTTATGACTCCGGTCGTGATCATTCCACTCCTGGCTCACCATTAAAACAGGAACGGCAAGAAAACATAATCCCGCAGCCGCATAGTTGGCCAGGTGTGTTTTCATAAATTTTTCGAAGAGTTCTTTTACATACAAAACCCCAATCCCGATCCATATCGCAAACGCATAAAAAGATCCTACATAGGCGTAATCCCTTTCACGTGGCTGGTTGCCGGCCTGGTTCAGGTAAATACTTATTGCAAAACCTGTGAAGAAAAATAAAAGCCCGGTCACCAACGCATCCCGGTTATCTTTTTTATACTGATAAATAAGCCCAAGAATTCCAAGAATCAGGGGGAGGCAAAAAAGTTTGTTATTCGCTTTATTATGTTTTATTGTATCAGGCATTTTACTTTGATCACCAAGTCTTGCGTTATCCCAAAAAGAAATGCCGGTAAGCCAGTTGCCGTCACGCACGTTGCCCATATCAATCCCCTGTATATCGTTTTGTTTTCCTGCAAAATTCCACATGAAATACCGCCAGTACATCCAGTTGAACTGGTAGCTCACAAAGAAGCTGATGTTATTGCCCATTGTAGGTTTATCGTAATAGGCGCCGGTTTTTTGATCTTTTCCAATTCCGGCAAAGCTTGCATAATAATCAGCATGACCCTGGTCATTGCTGGCATCCCACATTCTCGGGAAGAGATGTTTATCTTCGGGCGCATACTCTGTAACATATTTTCTGCCTTTCTTCTCATATTTGTCTTTACCCTTTACATATACATCCACCGGATCCTGCGATGTAGGCTGTGCAGTGAAATCCTGTCCATAAAGTACAGGCCAGTCTCCATATTGCTCGCGGCTCAGATAGCCAACAAGACTTACAGGATTATCAACATTAAACATGTCAACTGCGGGGTCTGCACTGGAGCGGATAAGCGTAGTATAGTAGGTTGAAAAACCGATTAAAACAAAAGCGAAACTCCACATCGCCAGTTTCAGGAAGTTCCAGTTTTTCTTTTTTGCAAGCCGGAGCATATACCAGATAAGCACGGCCATCAGCACAAAAAAGAAACTAAAACCTGTAAAGAAGGGAAGCCCAAGGTCATTTTTAAATAAAATATCAAATTGGCCCGCCATTTTAATTGTCCACTGTATCATGGGAACCTGCACAATACCGGTTACAATACAGCCAATTATAAAGGCCCAGAAAGTTCCCCATTTTGTTACGTTATATCTCTTAAAATAATAAACCATTACGATTGCTGGAATGGTAAGAATGTTCAATAAGTGAACACCTACAGCAAGGCCTATCAGGTAAAAAATTAATATCAGCCATCTGTCCGCACGGGTAAAATGTCCTTTGATTCCATTTAACTGTTCAGCAGTTACATCTTGTTCCCATTTAAGAACTGCCCAAAAAACGATCGCGGTAAAAAATGATGAGCTCGCATACACTTCCGACTCGACCGCACTGTACCAAAATGAATCGCTGAATGTGTAAGCCAATGCGCCAACAACGCCCGCGGCCATTATTGAAAAAACCTGTTGGGAAGTAAGTGCATTTGTATTATTTTTTTCAACAATTTTCCTGGCAAAGTGAGTAATGCTCCAGAATAAAAATAATATGGTGAATCCACTCATTAAGGCGCTCATGCTATTTAATCCAAGAATTGCATTATCAGGATTGGAAAAAGGAATCATGAAAATCCTTCCTAATAGAATGAATAACGGAGCTCCGGGCGGATGCGGAATTTGAAGTTTATAAGCGCTGGAAGCAAATTCACCACAGTCCCAGAAACTACCGGTTGCTTCCATGGTTAATAAATATACCATACAGGCTATGAAGCAAATGGCCCAGCCTGTAATATTATTGATGCGTTTAAAGCTCATGTTTCCGTTTTATTAAAGAGGGGCAAATATAAAACTATGAACGCTACATTTAATAACGCCATATTTTTTTTGTACAAAGGAATGTTAATAATTTATGTACGATGTGAGATGGAATAGGTACAACGAACGTGTTTTATGTCTTGTCCGGATGTGAAAGATATTTTTTTCAGCAAAAAAATCTTGCCATCAAAATAAAAATGGGCTGCCCGCCAACATCGTAAATAAACATCGTAAATCGTACGTTGAATTCAGTCGCTACATTTGGCGAATGAAAAAAGCATTTCTTCAGCTTCATATTGCTGTTTTGCTTGCCGGCTTTACAGCCATTCTTGGAAAATTAATTGACTTGAACGAAGGAATGCTGGTTTTGTACCGAATGTTATTAAGCGCAGTTTTGCTTGGGTTGATTTTATTATACAGAAAGGAATTTGAACGAATTTCTTTCGTGGACGCGCTTAAAATTTTTGGGGTGGGAACTATAGTAGCAATGCATTGGGTTACTTTTTACGGAAGTATTAAATATTCGAATGTTTCCGTTTCGGTAACATGTCTTTCTGCGATAGGTTTCTTCACTTCCTTTTTTGAACCATTAATTAAAAGAAGAAGAATTGATGGCGTTGAAGTTGCGCTCGGGCTTCTTGCCATTGCGGGAATTTATCTCATATTTAATTTTTACCCTGAATATAAAACGGGAATAATCTTTGGAATTATTTCTGCGATGCTTGCGAGTCTTTTTCCAATTTATAACAAAAGTTTCCTTGAAAAATT
>JBDTMP010000445.1:0-14939 GCA_039934215.1 Ginsengibacter sp. | reverse complement strand
CCGCTTGCAGGATATGAGCAAATGGATGAAAGTAAACGCAGAAGCCATTTTTGGCACAAGAAGCATTGCACCATACAGGGAAGATAAAATTGCTTACACGAAAAAAGGAAATACAATTTATGCCATTTATCTGCCCGGCGACAATGAAACAAATATTCCGGCAACTATTGAGTTGACTTCACTACAGCCAAAAGGGAAAAACAAAGTTTTCATTTTGGGATATCCAAAACCGTTAGTATGGAAAAAGGAAGGAAACAAAGTGTTGGTGAAAATACCAAATACACTACAAAAAAATCCTCCATGTGAACATGCGTGGATTCTAAAATTTACCAGTTAGTATTTTTGATAAACATCTATGCGTTTCAGAAAATAAAAATCTACATAATGAAAATATTTATCGCAGCTCTTTTGATCTTTTGCACAGCAATGACTGACGCACAAACAAAAAAGATTGCGGAGCCAAAGCCATCAAAATCCCAGTTAGCCTGGCATGACATGGAATTTTATTTGTTCACGCATTTTGGCCCCAATACATTTACAGACCTCGAATGGGGGAAGGGAACTGAAAAAGAAGAAGTTTTTAGTCCCGCGGAATTAGATTGTGATCAATGGTGCAGGGTCGCTAAAGAAGCCGGCGCAAAGGGAATCATCATTACCGCGAAACATCATGATGGCTTTTGCCTTTGGCCAAGTAAATATAGTACGCACACGGTAAGAGAAAGCAAATGGAAAGATGGCAAGGGAGATGTGTTGAAAGAATTATCGGCGGCGTGCAAAAAATACGGTTTGAAATTTGGCGTGTACCTGTCACCGTGGGATAGAAATCATCCTGCTTATGGAACACCGGAATACAATGATGTGTTTACAAATATGCTGAAGGAAATATTTACAAACTATGGCCCTATCTGGGAACTATGGTGGGATGGTGCAAATGGAGAGGGGCCGAATGGTAAAAAACAGGTTTATGATTTTAACCGTTTTGAAAAATTAATAAGAACCATTTCACCCAACACTATAATCTTTAGTGATATTGGCCCTGACATAAGATGGGTAGGAAATGAAAACGGAATAGCAGGAAAAACAAACTGGAACACACTGAATACAGCAGGATTTATGCGGGGCGCCGGCGCACCGCCACAGGACACTTTGAACACAGGAAATATTTATGGTAAAAAATGGATCCCTGCGGAGTGTGATGTGAGCATACGACCCGGATGGTTTTATCATAAAAAAGAAGACACATTGGTAAAATCACCACAGCAGCTTTTTGAACTGTATTTAAAAAGCGTTGGAAGAGGCGCCTGTTTATTATTGAACGTACCACCTGATGGAAGGGGTTTAATTACTGAATATGATTCAGCAGCACTGGTTGGTTTTAAGAAGTTAAGAAATGAAAGTTTTGCAAATAATCTTTCCAAAAAAGGAACCGGATATTTTATACCTCATAATGGAAAAAGGACAACTACCAAATTGAATGACGATAATAATGTCTCCTTTGAATCGATCAATTTTCCTGTTACACAATCGATGGGAATTGAATTTAAACATCCTCAAAAAATGAATTGTATCGTACTAAAAGAAAACCTGGTAAACGGGCAACATTGCGCCAGGTTTACAATTCGGTTAATGAATGCAAAACACGAATTGATCAAAGAAATAAATGGCACAACGATCGGCCACAAAAGAATACTTACATTCCCTGCAGTAGAAGTAAATTCTATCGGGCTTTCTGTTGATGAACAAAAAGGAGCAACTGATATTTCTGAAATAGGAGCCTATTTACTTGACGAAAATCTAATTGAAAAATAAATTATCCATGAAGAAAATTTTCTTATCACTTTTAATATTAATCGCAGCAAAAACTTTTGCTCAAAAATATGAACCTACCTGGGAAAGCCTTGATAAGAGGGCGGTTCCCGGTTGGTATGACGATGCAAAGTTTGGAATCTTTATTCATTGGGGAGTTTATTCAGTGCCTGCTTACGGACCGAAAGGAAGCTATGCGGAATGGTATCAAAATGCACTCAACAAGCCGGGTAGTAAAACAGCAGCGTACCACAAAAAAAAATATGGTAACCTAACCTATTATCAATTGGCAGACCAGTTTAAAGCCGAATTATTTAATCCCGATGAATGGGCTCAGCTTTTTGAAAAATCAGGGGCAAAATACATTGTGCTTACCTCAAAGCATCACGATGGATTTTGCCTGTGGCCGAGTAAAGAATCAGACAGGGAATGGGGGTTTCCCTGGAACGCTGTAGAGATAGGCCCGAAAAGAGATTTAGTAGGTGACCTCTTTAAAGCCGTTAGAAAAACTTCCGTGCATACCGGGATGTATTATTCCTTGTACGAATGGTACAATCCTTTATGGCTGGCTGATAAAAATAAATTTGCAACAGAACATACATGGCCGCAAATGAAAGATCTGATAAATAATTATCAGCCCGATGTGTTCTGGACTGATGGTGAATGGGAAGCAAGTGATACAGTATGGAAGAGTACAGAATTTTTGGCCTGGCTCTATAATGAAAGCCCCGTGAAAGATAAGGTTGTTACCTATGACCGCTGGGGCAGCGGAATAAGATTTAAGCACGGCGGCGTATATACACCCGAGTATCAGCCCGAGTTGGATTTCAAAGGCCATCACTGGGAAGAGAGCCGTGGCATGGGTTTGAGCTATGGCTATAACAGGGAAGAAGATGCGTGGGATTATAATTCTGCGCAATCTTTGGTTTTACAGTTGGTTGATAAAGTAAGCCGCGGTGGAAATTTTTTATTAGACATTGGCCCTGACGGGCATGGAAAAATTCCACCGATAATGCAGGAGCGCTTATTAAATATTGGCGATTGGCTGCAAATAAATGGTGAAGCAATTTATGGAACATCCAGATGGAAAAAGGATGCACAATGGAGTGAGGGAAACAGGGAGTATAAAGAAAAAAGTGGTGATATGCTTTTGAAAATTACCATCAATCCCGATCCTGGGTATGCGGTGAAGGAATTGTTTTACACGTACAATGAAAAAACAAATTCATTGTATGCTATCTTCCCAAAATATCCTTCGAATAAAAAATTAGTTTTAAAAAATATTACCATTCCCCGGGCCAGTGTTATTAATTTTTTAGTGACAGGTAAAAAATTATCATGGCAACAGCAAAATAAAAATGTTGTAATTGATCTGCCTGAATATGATCCTTCACTGAAAGCACCTTATGCTTTCGCGGTAAAGATTAATGACTTTGGAAAATAATTTTTTTAAGATTGAATTATTATTTCATTGTTGCGACAAAAACAAACAGCTTATTTTATTTTTCCACCTTGCTGTTTAAAACTATCATTGCGAACTATTTATTATAGCACCACTTTTAAAGTAAGCTGCTTTCTTAAACGTATTTTATTTTTTAATTATAAGAGTGAAGAACAAAAAAAGCCAACAGGGAAGCCAACAATAAACCGGGGAATTAATAGTTTTAGCTTTGAATAAAAATTGGGGAATTAAGATAAATGTTTTAATGGTTTGAAACAGATTAAACAATTAGATGCTTTAAGAGGAATTGCAGTTGTCCTGGTGGTCGGGTTTCACTGGCTGCCCGGTAATGTCCTGGAAAGTACATATCCCAACAGGCCTTTCGATGTTGATTTCTTTTTTGTACTCAGTGGATTTTTAATCACCAGTATATTATTCATCAGCCGGGATAAATCGGAAGAACTGGATATTCCTATCACGCTCGTTTATAAAAACTTTTTTATCCGCAGGGCGCTGAGAATATTCCCGGCATATTTTCTCACCATTTTTTTAATAGTGCTTTTTCATGTAACACATATTATACCCTCAACCATTAAGCAAGAGCTACTACCCAGCCTTACTTACACCATGAATTTTTATTTGTTTCAAACAAAAGTTTGGGCAGACATGACATCACATTTCTGGACACTGGCTGTTGAGGAACAATACTACTTATTTTGGCCATGGGTAATTTTATTGATCAATAGGAAATATCTTTTACATGCTATAATTATTTTTATTTCAATCGGGTTTATCAGCCAAACATTTATCACTGATATGGATTTTGGCTACATGCCTACGTACACTTGTTTTGATGCGTTTGGAATCGGCGCATTCATTTCCTGGATAACTTTATATCATCCGAAGCATATAAGAAAAATGTTCCTGGTCTTCCAGGTGCTTGCAATAATCAGCCTGGTAATTTTCCTGACGGTAATTCTTGTTGACCATAATTATTTTATCCGCCAGCAAAGGTTTCTTCGCTCCATTATGGGTGGCTGCGTGATCTCGTATATTGTATATAAAGGTGAAAGCAAAAAAATGAATTTTTCATTTATTTTTAATAACCGCGCATTAATATTTCTTGGCAAAATAAGTTACGGAATGTATCTCTATCATGTTTTTCTGCCATGGGATTCACCATTGCTTAATAAGCTTTTTAACCAGTTTTTACCTACATCTGCATTACGCCACATTGATTCAATTCTTGTTATTGAAAATTTAATTTTATTGGTTTTGTTTTCCTGGTTATCGCTAAAGTTTTATGAAGAACCTATTAATAATTTGAAAAAATATTTCCGGTATAAAAAGGGTGAGCTAAGTCAACTGAAAAAAAGTAAGCCTTCTCCTGCTTAAAATTATTATTGCATTTTGCAGAACATTCTTAAATCATTTTCATAAGCTCATCTTTTAAAACTTCTACCCTTTTTCTTAATTTGGCTGCTTCTCTTTTTTTGCTTTGTGACAATCCATCAATCAATAATTCCAGGTGCTCAATCTCAGAAAGTTTGTACCCTTTTGAGCCTGCAATCGCCCATACCTTTCTATAAGATGAAAGTAAATCCTCCCACGGTTTTGTATCAGTAGAGGATAAGTGATCAACAATCAGCCTGCAAAGTTCGATATTTACCGCCTGCACAAGGTTCCAGTAATCCATATCTCCCTGGATAGCTTTATCCAAAGAATCTTTTAGACTGCCTAATTCTGACAAAGCATCTGCATAAGTCATCAACTTATAGGAATCTTTTTCAAAAGAGATATCTGTCCCCCATTTATGCCCGCCAAGCATAACAAGTATGCTTTCTATTTCAAACCAGTTAGAAAGCGAGTAGGCCTTGTTGTTGTTAGTGGGAGAAGTATGCGCCTTCATATAGTAATAGGCGGATGTTGCCAATGCCGTGGCCTTATCTGCCGGAGCAGGATATATGAGTGCTTTACGCTTGTATGCACTGCCAAGAAGGTTGTTACGCTCTGTCGTTGAATGTATTTCCAACAGCATTTTAAGGCTCCTTATTACCCCATCCATTTCTTTTGCATATTTAGCGGGCTTTTTACTTTTTAGAAACTCACTGACACATCTCTTAGCCCTCACGTTACAATATTTTTCAAGAGCTCTTACGGAAAAATCAGCTTTTTCCATTGCCATTACCAATTCAAATTTAGAAATTGCCATATCGTACAGGTAGAGATCCGCGTAGATAAAGGCTTCCATACTTGTAATTTCAGAATTGCGGAGCTCCGCTTTATCTACTGCCTGGGATATTGCAATAAGCCTTGTTTGCAAGTCATCCTCATTATACTTTCCAAGCTCCATTTCATTATGGAGATTATACAATGCAATTTCTGCCTGCTCTGCAATAATATAGGAAGGAGTGGCACTTCTTTGTTGCGACCGGTTATCGAATTTATAGAATGGATCGCCATAGCATTGATAAGCGCCCCATGTGTTATTAACCGTATGGTAATTATCATAAATAGTTTTACGCGCTTTTTGTACAGAATCTCCAAAATTTGATCCTCCAAACATTGAAGAATAGAAAATTTTGGTGAATTCCATGGCAGCAGCATCATCAACAGCCCAGCCAGCAACCACAACGGCTTTCACACCATTTTCTATAAGCTGTGTGCCGATATTGGCGGCGAGTTTGTAGCGGCTGCGATACAGGTCTTCGGATACGCCATCAGTTTTTCCAAGAAAGCAACAATTCACAAAAACAAGTTCCGGTGTCATACTCATTTGTGAAATTTCGGCGGTCGTTAGATAAACTTCTTTACCAATGACCATTCCCGAAGTTTCAGGATCATCAGGATTAAACATGCCATGTCCTGCGAGGTGAATTATTTTATACTCGTCGGAAAAAAGGCTCTTAATAATATCAGGCGCCGAACCTCTCAGAATTAGTGTTGGATTAAAATCATTGCTCTTGAGTGAGGCCGACACCATCTCTGCTTCTGCGTATGCACCTGGCAGTTGTATAACATATCCATCAAGAAAAGGATCGCCTATTACCAAAGCTGAGTTTTTAGAAACAACATTAATTTTTATCCTGTCATCTTGTGTAGCAAGCTGCCTTATCATTCCTGCGTTTATGCATAGTGGTTTGGCATCTGCTGATTTATCCTGCAATAACTCCCATGGATAGGAGGCGGTGTTTTTATCAAGTATCCAGTTGATATTGCATTGTCTTGTCAATTGTTCTTTAAAATCATTTGGAATTAATAATTCGAAAATAGTTTTTGCGAGATCCTCCGACCACATGTTCTTTTCCGATATGTCATCAATTATTTTTTCTATAATTTTCGGGTTGCTTCTTAGCCTGCGCTGAAGTTCTCTTGCTCCGCCTGTAGATGCATTGAAGAGTAAAGAGCGTATTTTAGACGAAGCGTTTTCATTCTTCTCCAATTGTACCGTGATCCGGTTCCACCAACCTTCTGTATTCTGTGATTGTATGCGTTTTTTTGATCCTAAAAGCTTTCGTATTTTTTTGAAATTTTTCTTAATGCGCAACAATGAATTTTCTTCGTTTTCAATTCTTCTCAGCGAATAAAATGAACTCAACGCAACATCCTCATATAGCTCAATGAACTCTAAGTATTGAACAGCCTCAGTGTTTTCCGGATGCAATTTTTTTATTTTGCTATTCGCATTTTGAATACCCTGCATTATCGCTCTCATTGAATTTTCTATAGAGAGGCCGCCATAACCACTTCCTATTATCAGGGACGAAAGCGCGGTAACACCACCAGGTTTCTTTTGATTATTATTTTCATAATCCTTTCTGCCCTGGCTCAGCAGGTACTTACAAACACCCTGTTCCACGGTTTGGGTAAGCTGGTAGGCCGTAAACGTCCCTGTTTCTCCAAGGCCTACTATAACAGTGCCTTTGAAATAGTCATTATTTTGAAGAAAAATTTCACTGCTTCCGATATTGCCGGGGTAAATTGAAAGCTTATGCATTTCAGACAGGGCGAAGTTCATGTTCTTATCAATTTGCCCCTCTGCATTCAGGATACCATCTTTAAAAAAATGCCCGGCGAGCAAGGGATATGAAGCGTATTTCAGATCTCCGTTGCTGATGGATACATCAAGCTCCAATTGCTCTTTTGGTTGCGTAACAGTTTCGCCAATCCCCAAAAGCGTATTCGTAACGCCATCTGCTGACAGGTCAAAATCGTGTTGGTCAGGAGTTTTGAATACTTTCTTAGTTCCTCTTATTTCAGGCCTCATCTTACTAAGTGAATTTGTAGAACCTGTGGCAATAATGTCGTTAATTCCCTTAAATATGCCTGGCTCGTTTGCAAGAGAGCCATGCGATACGTTTACATAATAAACTGAATTATTTTCAATCATCTTTTTGGGAATGCCACTTTCCCAGGTTACACTTTGATCTCCTTCTGCAGTACTTAAAAAAACCAATTCATCACCACGATTGGTTTTTTCAACGGTATAACCACATGGAGTAGACGCATCCTTACCAGCTACATAAACTACATTTGAAAAATCTATGTTCTCCATTGACGAAAGAATATTGTCCCTGTATTTTTGAAATTCTTTCAGGTCGGCAGATTGAGGTACAGGCCAGTCTCCCAAAGGAGCACTCATTGCTTTCCATGTATCAGCATTTGCGAAATCATTACCGGTATCTACACTTAAAGGAAGCAGGCTCAGAAGGCCGGGCATTTTTGAGAACATGCCGATCAATCCCTTTTTAGTATGGAATAAATCTATTTTAGCAAGCTTTTCTATAATGGCATCTTTACCCATAAACACAAATGGAATCCTGAAGGAACCACCTAAAGGAGCACCAAGAAAAAGCAACCTAAAGCCCGTTGACTCATTCAGCTTTTTCCATGTATCCGGGTGCGTAAGAATAAAATCCCTTACCAAAACGCCACCCATCGAATGCCCGATTATTTTTATGGGCTGGTGAAATGATAAAAGCTCGTTGATCTTTTTATCCAAACCTGAAGCAACTTTATTCAATTGCAACCGCCAGTCGAAAGGAAATGTAACCACATCGTAATCGGTTGAAAGGAATTTTACCAGTTGCTTGTAAGAGGTACTTATAAGAGATGGCGCAGTAACGTCAGTATATTTTATATCTAACTTCTCAAGCCCGCCGGTAAGGAATTTCAAATAATTGATCCACACGGAATGCTCATCGTTTGAAAGATTGGAGCCCATAATTCCAGGGAGTAATATTACAATTGGCCGTGTACCCGTTACCGTATCAGTGAATACCTGTCCGCCATCAAGTTTTAGTAATGCATTTCTATCCATCTCAGCAAGCGTCGCCTGTTCAAGAAAGCTGAAACCCGGAACCAATGTGTTGTCTGTTGCCTTCAGGGCCATCATTATACCATCATTTGTTTTTTTATTTTTGAAATAATGAAAGTGGTCAACATCGGTGGCTTCATCGAAAAGAAATTGAACAGGCGCATCTCTTTTGGTGCCGGAATACATAGATCTTGTATTTACCACAAGGTCATTGTCTTTTAAATAAAATAATTTACTTACAATAATCAGGAGCGCTTTCAGATTTAATTTCGTTTTGCAGTTTCCTGAAACGATCAGTAATGGCTGATCAAGAATTACACTTGAACCGGGGCTGTTAAGCACTTTAATAAATGCGGAATCGGGGTTCATCGCCTCAAGGCCGGGAAGCACATCAACTTCATTTTTGCAATCGATAACGGTTGCTATAAGATTTTTAAAAGCATTATATACAGGGCTTGCAACAAGCCCTCCAGCCATACCAATTAGGTTAAAAGTGACATTAAAAAAATGATCCATCCTTTTTGATGCAAGCGTAGTACCCTGCGCAGGACATGCCACCCGAATAAATTTATTTACGGTTATTTTTTTATTTAAAAGTTCTTTACGGATCGCTTCAATATTTGAAAGATCATCCGCCCGGTTTCCTGCCTTTTTCAAATATGCTATTTCATTATCATCAAAACCCTTACTATTTGCATTGGCATTACAAAAGCGGGCGAGAGTATCTCCCACAAGACCGCCACGGGAGTGACTTATAATATCGAAAGAGATATTTGCTGGCAATTGCTTCACAAGTTCCAGCACGTTCTGCAGGGGGCTTTTGGTAAGGCTTTCATGTTGAAATGCCAATACATTATTGCCATAAGTATCCTGTATAAATTTCCATAAATCTGTATTTAATAATTCTCCAAATGAACTTTTGGTAGAGGATGCGGTTCCATGCAAAAAAAGGAGAACAGGCTTGCCGGCAAGAGTTGAAGTAAACTGATGTAATTGAAAATTATTGTCCAGTTGGTACAATCCGCTGGTATTTTCCAGTTGCTTCTTTTCAAAATCAGCAGCAACATCTTTTACCTTTTTATCAATTGTCTTTTTTGCAAAAACATTAAGCCCTTTCAGCAAAATACTGCCAACGATTCCTCTTTCGGCATCCATAGTTGTAAGAGACATTGGGATTTCAAAAGCTAAATCGCCTGAACGTTTTGCAGCCGCGGCTTCCGGAAAAACTTCATCAATCGTATCAGTGTTGCAATACCAGGTAGTTTCATCATTAAATACAAGTTCTACAAGATCATCTTTTTTCAGATCGATATCATGTGATTCTGTAAGGCCTCTTACATTCCCTCCTATAATATAGGATTTACGTAATTCAATTACATCACCGGCTGATGCGGTATTTACAGGAAGCTTTTGCTCTGTTCCTTTTATTACAATTTTCTGAATACTCATTTGGGGATTATTTAAACTTTAAAATTTTATTATTATCAGTGCAGATGATTTTTTTATTAATTCAATATTTACAGGTCATTAAAGGAGAGCAATCGCTACCTAAGAAACGACTCTTTAGCAGCGGACAAAAGAAGTGGTTGATCTAAAGGATTGGATATTTTAATAAATTTAAAAACAAATTATCTTATTGGCGGAGATGCATTCAATGTCAAAGACTCAGTACCCGCTTTCGTTTTGTTATAAGAATAATAACCACCGTAATAAGTGCATATCTTGATTAAGTAATTACCTATCGGCAAATTCGGAAAGTAATAAAAACCGTTGCTAAACTTCGCAGGTCGTATTCCCTTTGCCTCTTTTAATAACTTATCTTCATTAGTGCGTAATTCATAATATTGTGCATCTCGTATAATTGACGTGTTCTTCCTGCTATCGGGAATAAGATAAACCGGGAAACTTCCCAATTTATTCATACTGTCTTTTTTATCAAAACTAAAATACAATTTTAGTTTCAGGCTATTGCTGTCTAAGTCATTGGCAATGGTTGTTCCATATCCATTTATGTCTGAATTTGCCCCCTGTCCACCATTGATACCTCTATTTGTACCCGGGTATGTGTAGGGATGAGAAACTTTATAATCATAATATTCCTTTTGCAGTTTTTCAAAATTACTTCGCCACTTTGCTAAGAGATCCTTATAAGTATCCAGTTGTGTATTTAAGTCATTAATTTTTCTAAGCAGATCGCCATTGCTCCCTTTTAAAGATTCATTATCCGTTAATAAATTCGTGTTAGTAATTTTGAACTCGCTTATTTGTGCATTAATCTGGTCAATGTTGACTTTCAGGGATGCTATCTGATCATTAGATATTTTGAGTTGGCTTTGTAAAGAATCTATCGCAGCTGCATCTTCCGTGGGTATCGTATTTCCATCAATATGTTTTCGAGCAGGGGTTCGTAAGTTTTTTAAACTATCCATCGTGAAATCAAGTTGATTCCGAATATTAGTGAGGCTGTCTTTCTTTCTGCCTATGCTGGTTTGTAAATCATTAACTTCTTTTTGGGCCTTAGATCTTTCGTATTCAGTAAATGCGTATAAGCCAAGACCTATCAAAACTGCTGCAACAATAATTACTATTCCTTTTCGTCTCGCCCGTTTTTTTGCCTCAATATCAGCTATCCCTTTTCGCCTTTTTTCCCTGTCGACCTTTATTATGGGCGCCAATACATCATGCGTGAGCTCAACCGCTTTGCCGTCATCACGAACAAAATACTTTGTCTTTAAAACTTCTATACCCGGTTTTATATTTTCATCGTACTGTGTTAGTGCATATTTTGTACGGTATCCTTCGCTGGTGATTAATTTATCCTCAACAAATACTTTCACCGGGTTCTCATTCACAGGCTTTCCGCCTTGCTGCGGCGCCCGGCCAACCGCGTCATAGCTCTCTCCTAATACCTGGTTATATATGGCACGCAGGATAGTTTCCTTCTTATATTTATCGAGAAATTCTGCGGTGATTTTATCTTTTCCCTCCGCAATTCTTTCCTTGTCGAGATAAAAACATACCTGGCTTAGTAAAGAAGGCTCGATATCTGAAATCGAAAGAAGCTTTTCATCGTTAGTGAAATAAGTAATAATTTTTTTAGCCTGTGCATCATCTATTTTATTTCCCCAGGTTTTGGTTATTACATCATAAGCCTGGTTTTGGTTCATGGGCATCAGCCTGAAACGCGAATATTTTAGCGATGGAATCTTTGAAGGAATACTTTCGAATTCCGGGAGAAATTCTTCCCTGAAAGCAAACAACACCTTTACGGGTTGTATTTTATAATTGTAGTTGATTTGTTCCCTGCGGTTGAGAAACTGATCTGTTAATGAATCAGGAATTTGGTTTTCAATAAGATTAGAAAGCTCTTCCCAAAAAATACTTAACTGTTGCCCTGCAAAATGTGGATTTTTTTTTGCCAGCGTAAATATCTCTTCAAACTGATCAAAGACCAGGATGGGTGTAACGGTCTTCCATAGGGGCTCTTTATGAAAATACTCCCATAACGTTTCTGTCGCCGAAGGATAGGCTTTGACGGCAAAACCATATTTATCTATTTCTGTCTTTAAAACGTTTTTTATTTGAGCAATAAGATCAGGGCTGTCTTCCCGGAATTCTAATCTTATGCGAAAGGGTAAGCAATAGTCTTCACGTAGACCCGGAAAAACGCCGGCGTTCAGCAAGGATGTTTTACCAGTGCCCGATTTCCCAAAGACGATAGTAAGCGTATTTGATTTTATCAACGTGGTGAGCCTGCTGATTTCCTCGTCCCTGCCAAAAAAAAACTTTGATTGCTTTTCGCTGTAAGACTGTAATCCAATGAAAGATGATGCGACGGCGTTTTGTAAAATTTGGTCTTCTTCTTCAGGCATGAGTTTTCTATTAATTCAGCTTAAGTATTGCTTTTATTGTATTAATAAATTTCTCGTCAGGATTACCATTTCGAACCGGCTTGATGTCTATGCCACTAAAATAGGAGGGTAAATTAGGATCATACAAATCGGAGTCGTCAATCACAATGGGGATCAGGAATTTTTCATTTTTGCCAACAAGTTTCCGGACACCTTCTTCATTTACCGCGGATCTCCATTCATCCTGAACAACCCCTTTGTGGGTTAAACTGTTAGCAGATATAAGCGGTATAAATAAGTCAGCTTTCCTTATGTTGTATTGGATTTCACTATTAAAAACATCGCCGGCCTGAATGTTGTCTTTATCGTAAAAACAGGTAACGTTATCAATTTTTTCTAAGGAGCCTTTTAATGTTTTAACCGCTACCTCATCTACGCGTGTATAACTGAGAAAAATCATTTTTGGTTCAGCTTGTCTCGCTTTTTTCTTTTCTTCTTCCAATTTTTCTGTCTCTTCCAATACTGATTTTTTTTTCTTCTCCTGATCTACCTTTTGCCACCTGCCGGAAATCTCATTAACAAAATCAAGTGTATTGCCTTTATAGGTAATTACTTTATAATTTTCCAGGAAATTAATTTGACGGCTACTAAGATCTGTTTGATCATTTATAATATAAATTCTTCTTATCCTACCCCAATCATGCAATGGCTCTATAGAAAGCAGCCGCAAAATATACCGAACCATCCAGTCTGGAAAGGCGCAACCTAAAAACAAAAGCTGTTGGGTTTTCAAGGCATCTTTAATATTGGGCGTATTATCTATTTTTTCTTTGAAAGCCCATGTGTACTCAAGCAAATCTTCTTCTGTCAAGGCCGGATCAACTGTATCAACCAAAGAGCCAAAGACATTAAATATAAAAGGCTCGTTTAAATTCTGCAGAGAGCTGCTATCTTTTAATGATCGTTGAATGGAAAAATTAATTGGGGTAATTGCGTTTGCTCCTTCCTTTCTCACATTCTTAAATATGTCAACAAGTACATTATCATATAAAGCGGTATTAATATAATATTGCAATTCACTGATGCTTAAAAATGCAGACAATAGCGGGAACTCTTTGCCTTTGATTTCTTCTACAAGGGGATCCAAACGTCCCCGTATATCGATTGGTTCTATTTCCTTTTCTTTGTTAAGATAACTTACTGCTTCGGATAAGGTAAGTGAAGGCTGATCTGTGACATCAAATTCTGCGAGTAATTGTTTGGATAAATGCTCATCGATTGGTATAAGTTTATCATCCTGCTTAAACTTATACATTTCTTTTCCAATTATAGGAGTGAGTTTCCCTTTAGCAATATATTTCAAAAGATCATCCCAATCTCTTTGTTCTGATATATATTTTATCATGAGTACTGTTAGTTATGTTATAAACAAGCAGGTGGCTACAGATTAGGCGGGAAGAAATTCTACAAGCATGAAGGTAGCACAATTAGAGAATTTAATAAAACGAAACAATTGCGCCGCAAATTTGTTATGATTTTCGTCGCAAAATTTACAATCAGTTTAGATGGATTTATAAAAAATGTAAGCCTGCTATTATAAAAAAAAATTAGTAAGCACTTACCTTTTTGTTAAGCTGATTTGAGAAATCTATCGGGAAACCTATTCCATAAACGTCCGCATATTTTGTTTCGGAAATTGGTTTGGACGAAGCTTTTTGTATCGGTTGCTGTTGTTGCTGCTGAACCGGATTATTTTTTAATTCAAATTTTACCCGGGCCTTGTTATATTTTAATTGCTGTAAATAATTTTGCATTGCGTCATATATCCATTTGCATCTTTTTGCGAATAGTCATTAGTGTAACAAAACTATTCTTGCGATCTTTCCTTTTCAATATCTCTTTTGGTAGATGATAAAAATATTTTAACAGCAGATAGCATTTATTTCATTTAAAGACATAAAAAATACCTATGGAAATTAAATCTTCAAATGCTCAATGACAAGAATGGCAAAATTTTAGTTGCTTTAAATTTAAATCAACTGCAATAAAGTTTTCGTGATACCAGCGAGGCGATGATAAGTGGTTTTTTAAAACAAGTAAGCCTTACAAAAATTGATCTTTCTTTTCTTTTATAAACTGAAGAGGCGAATCGCTCAATAATTTTTTTAATTTTTCAACCTGGGTTTCTGTAGTTTCCTGCATCCATTTTTCACTCACTTTTGAATAAACTTCGTTTAATGTTTCACTTGCCTTTTCGTCATTTTCTAATCCAACGTAAGCTTCACCTGCAGTAGCCTCAACCCAGTAACGGCCTTTCCAATAATCTTCCACAATTTTTTGAGTTGCGTCCGGCCCCGTTGGTTCAGGATTATTTTTAAGCCATGTATCACATATAGAAAGCACTTCCTTCCTAACCCGGCGTGCCTGTATAAAATCAGCAATGGCTTCTGCAGTATCAGAAGATTGCGATGCTCTCAGGTTTAGCAGGAAAGCATAATTGATTCCATTATAATGATCATTACGT
>JBDTMP010000444.1:0-14230 GCA_039934215.1 Ginsengibacter sp. | reverse complement strand
GTGCGGGCCTTCAGCTTGGTATCACTGGCCGGTTGAAATAATATTTTATGTAAGGGAACTGTAATTAGCGGAAAAAAAAATTCTTTTTAAAGGATAGGGGCAGACGTATGTATTTCAATGAGTAGAAAAATAAAAAGACATAAAAAAAAGTAAAATCAATTTTTAACCAAAAAAAATAAAAAATGAAAAAGATCAATCTTTTAAAAACGTCCATGGCGATTGCTATTATGCTTACTGCCGGCGCCTGTAGTAAAAATGGAGATAAAAGCATTACACAGCAAGATCATCCTAAAGTAGTGACGGAAGAAATGATGTCAGAAAATGGCGCCAATCCTGACGAGGCTTCGGTAAAAGAAAATTCCGGCGCTGCCTCTCAGGAGTTAGATAGCCGTGTTTCAAACGACCGGAATGGCGGGCATTACCTATATACAGAAAGTAATGCTGCCGAAGGAAATAGTATTCTTATTTATAAAATTAAGAATAACGGATCTTTAGATCATACCGGGGCAACTGCATCTGGTGGTTCAGGAACAGGAAAAGTATTAGGCTCACAGGGAGCATTAGTACTCGACAAAAATCACGACTGGCTTTTTGCAGTAAATGCAGGAAGCAATTCGGTGTCTTCATTTAAAGTTCACAACGATGGAAGCCTGACCCTTGCACATACTGAAAGCTCAGGAGGTACAACACCAAACAGTGTTAGTGTTTATGGCAATCTGTTATATGTGTTAAATAATAAAAGTGATAACATTCAGGGATTTTGGATTGGCGCAGGAGGCACATTAACTCCCATTGAAGGTTCAAATCAACATTTGAGCGCATCAGCTGTGGATGCTCCCCAAATTTCCTTCTCTCCAAATGGAGATTGGGTTATTGTTACAGAAAAAGGTACGAACATAATAGGTACCTTCAAGGTAAAGAATGATGGCACAGTGAGTAATGGAATTTTTACTGCATCTGTTGGGCCAACTCCATTTGGCTTTGAATTTTCGAGAGGCCGGTTCATGATTGTTTCAAATGCCGCAGGAGGCGCCGCAGGAGCAGGTTCTGCAACATCTTACACTATAGGCAATAATGGTGTGCCGGATGATATAAATGGGGCCGTACCTGACTTCCAGGCTGCTCCTTGTTGGTTCGCAATTACAAAATATGGAAGGTTTGCCTATACCACTAATACAGCGACCAATAATATATCTTCCTATTATGTAGCGCCATGGGGTGGTTTATATTTAATAGAAAGCGTGGCTGCCACTACTGATATGCAACCGCTTGATATTGTAATTGCAGCAAATAACTATTTTGTATATGAGCTTAACGGGAAAGGGCAGACTATTGGAGGTTATCAAAGAAAGTTTTTAGGCGGGCTTAAATTGATGGGAAATACTTCCGGCATTCCTGCATCTGCAACAGGGCTTGCTACTTATTGATAAGGTTACAATTGTTAGGTGTAGGGCCACTCAAGTGGCCTTACATCTAAATACAAGTTTTTTACATCCTTCCGGAAATACAAATGGAGATCATTTCAATCTCCATTTTTTATGACTAATGCTTGTAAATATATTAATCAGTTTCTACCCTGCCACCACAGATAAATTTTTTTGCATAGTAACTATCATCAAGATTACTAATGGTGACACCCTGGCTTGACGATGCGTGGACAAAATAGTTATTTTCAAGATAAAGGCCCACGTGTGAAACACCTCCATGTGTATTAAAAAATACGAGGTCGCCCTCTTTCAATTTGTCTTTCTCTATATGCTCTGTGGCTTTATATTGTTCACGTGCGGTTCTTGGAAGAGCAAATCCATATACAGCCATTAAGAGAGTGCCTGTTAATGCACTGCAATCGATGCCACGCTTTGTCGTACCACCCATTCGATACCGTGTGCCCAGCCAGTTTTCAATAAATCCGAACAGGGTAATATTTTTTAAAGCTTCCATGTCCACATCAAGAAGCATTGCATATTTAAATTGGAGGCCGGAAAGCTTTTCAATAGAAGATGCCGACTTGGTTTCATCTTCACTATTTGTAGCAACAACAACAGGTGCGGCAGTTGATTTCAGGCTTTTTGACCCGCCACTTTCGGTATTTTGTAAAATACCTTCCGGGGTAAATGCTATACCATCAATAAAGTTTGGGGAAGTATTCTCAATTTCAGATGTAATACTAATCTTGTTTACACTACTTTGAGCACTTACATATTGCACAGTGCCTGCACTTAACAGCAGGATTGAAAGCGCTGTGAGTTTTTTCATATTGACTTGGGTTATTCGTTAATAATAAAACACTAAATCTTTCCAACTTTCGTCTTATAAATAATAATCAATAAAAGGTGGACGTGTAGATTTTATTACAAACGCTAAATTTAAAAAGTTATTTTCTCAAGCGAGGCGAAGGTAGGGGTCACAGTTTAAAAATACAAACCAAATTATTTATTTAGTCTTTTGCAGGCAATATTTCAGACTTCAATGTACGATTGAAGATGTGAGATGTTAATTTTTTCTACGCTTTCATTTTATAGTTTCGAACTTTAAGCCAGGTTTCGCATCCATACTTCGTACATCAATATTAACCTGTTGTGGAAAACCGTCAAACTTCACCTCCGCTCTTTTAACGATATTTGCAGAACAGATTTTATCCCGCTAATGAAGTTTTCTCACCTGCACGTACATACGCAATTTTCACTCCTTGATGGAGCCGCATCTATCAAAGCTTTATATAACAAAGCCATCGCGGATGGAATGCCGGCTCTGGCTATTTCTGATCATGGAAATATGTTTGGGGTATTTGAATTTGTGAAGCATGCTCATACTTTAAAAAATGATGATGGGTCTCTGAAAGTAAAGCCAATAGTGGGTTGCGAATTTTATATAACAGAAAACAGGGGTCAAAAACAATTCACCAAAGAGCAAAAAGATCCGCGGCACCACCAGATATTACTGGCAAAAAACGATACAGGTTATAAGAACCTGGTAAAGCTTACCTCACTTGGTTATATAGAAGGAATGTATTCCAAATATCCCCGCATTGATAAAGAATTGATTCATAAATATCATGAAGGGTTAATAGCAACGACCTGCTGTCTTGGTGCATTAGTTCCACAAATTATATTAAAGAAAGGCGAAGCAGATGCTGAGAATGAATTCAAATGGTGGCTGAACATTTTTCAAAAAGATTATTATGTAGAGTTGCAAAGACATGGCATACCCGAACAGGAAAAAGTAAATAAGGTGTTGTTAAAATTTGCAAAAAAATATAATGTAAATGTTATCGCCAGTAATGATTCCCACTACGTAGATGAAAAAGATTTTAACGCACATGATATTTTACTTTGCATTAATACAGGTGAAAAACAGGCCACGCCGGCATTAAGAGAATTTACTGATGATGATATATCAGTAAAGAATAAACGCTTTGCATTTCCTAACAACCAGTTTTATCTGAAGAACACTTCGGAAATGCAAACTGCTTTTGATGACCTGCCTCATGCATTGGATAATACCAATGAGATTATTGATAAAATTGAAGTTCTTGATCTCAAAAGGGATATTCTCCTACCCCATTTTACAGTGCCGAAAGAATTTGAAAGCCAGGAAGCATACCTCGAGCATTTAACATGGACCGGTGCTAAAGAAAGATATAATATAATAACACCGGAAATTGAGGAACGCATCAATTTTGAATTGTTTACCATTAAAACAATGGGCTTCGCCGGATATTTTTTAATTGTAAGTGATTTTATAATAGAAGGAAAAAAAATGGGTGTGTTTGTAGGGCCGGGAAGAGGTTCTGCAGCCGGATCCGTAGTTGCATTTTGTATCGGAATTACGAATATTGATCCCATAAAATATAATTTACTTTTCGAAAGATTCTTAAATCCTGATCGTAAATCAATGCCGGATATAGATACCGATTTTGATGATGAAGGAAGGCAGAAAGTTTTGAATTATGTAGTGGAAAAATATGGAAAGAACCAGGTAGCGCAAATTATTACTTATGGTACGATGGCCGCAAAAATGAGTATTAAAGATGTTGCCCGTGTAATGGATTTGCCTTTGGCTGAAAGTAATGCTCTTGCAAAACTGATACCCGACAGACCGGGGACTTCTTTGAGAAAAGTTTTGAAGGCGCCCCTTACAGGATTGAAATCATTGACTGAAGAAGGTGTAGGCGGTGACGACATAGACAACATAAAAAAACTACGCGACATCTATAACGGGGATGATATCAGGAGTAAAGTTTTACATGAAGCTGAGATCCTGGAAGGCTCGGTAAGAAATACAGGCATTCATGCTTCAGCAATTATTATTGCTCCATGTGATCTTATGGATTTAATTCCGGTGGCTTCTTCAAAAGATTCTGAATTGTGGCTTACCCAGATTGATGGGAATAATATTGAAAGCGCCGGTGTATTAAAAATGGATTTCTTGGGATTGAGAACTCTTAGTATTTTAAAAACGGCTTTGTATTTAATAGAACAAAATCATGGAGTTAAAATTGACCTCGATGCCTTGCCGCTTGACGATGAAGAAACCTATAAGCTTTACCAGCGTGCAGATACGAACGGTACCTTCCAGTTTGAAAGCGGTGGCATGCAAAAATATTTACGGGATCTGAAGCCCGATAAATTTGATGATCTTATTGCAATGAATGCGCTATTTCGGCCAGGGCCAATGGCTTACATACCAGATTATATTGAAAGAAAGCATGGCAGGCAGGAGATACATTATGATCTTCCCGAGATGGAAGAGATATTAAAAGATACGTATGGAATTACTGTTTACCAGGAACAGGTAATGTTGCTGTCACAAAAGATTGCCGGCTTCAGCAAAGGTGATGCTGATGTATTGCGAAAGGCGATGGGTAAGAAGCAGCGTCTCGTGCTGGATAAAATGAAAGAACAATTTATTGACGGCGCTAAAACCAAAAATCATCCTGTAAATAAATTAGAAAAAATATGGACCGATTGGGAATCATTTGCCCAATACGCTTTTAATAAATCGCACTCGACATGCTATGCCCTGGTTGCCTATCAAACCGCATATTTGAAAGCACATTATCAGAGTGAATATATGGCTGCGGTTTTAAATCATTCAGGTTCCATTGAGAAGATTACTTTTTTTATGGAAGAATGCAAAAGAATGGGATTAACTGTTTTAGGCCCTGATATTAATGAATCGCAAAAAGGATTTGCTGTTAATAAAAAAGGCGAAATACGTTTCGGCTTTAGCGGTATGAAAGGCGTAGGAGATGCAGCGCTTGAAGCCATCATTGAAGAAAGAGAAAAGCACGGTGCATACAAATCCATTTTTGACCTCATTAAAAGAGTAAACCAAAGAACAGTAAATAAAAAATCTCTTGAAAGCCTTGCTTATGCAGGTGCGTTTGATTGTTTTAACGAATGGCACAGAGCGCAATATTTCTTTACAGCGCCAGGTGAGCAGGTCAACGGCCTTGAAAAAATAATCAGGTTTGGTAATCAATACCAGGCCCAGCTTACCAGTAGTACCAATACTCTTTTTGGGGATCTTAAAATGGCTGAGGTTGTTCCACCTGTATTAGCTTCCTGTGAGCCATGGCCTCTTATAAAATTGTTGGATTATGAAAAAGATGTAACCGGCATGTTTATGAGCGGGCATCCGTTGGATAATTATTCCTTCCAGATAAAATATTATGGTCTTACCACTATTGCGGAATTTAATGAATTTAAAGAGGCTGTAAATATTCTTCCCAATCCCGGTCGTATATTCAGGATTGGCGGCCTTGTAGCCGAAGCGCAACATCGCGTCTCAAAGAATGGGAATAAGTATGGGGTATTTTTTATAGAAGATTATACTTCCAGGATGGAACTTACACTCTGGAGTGATGATTATATTAGGTTAAATAATTACCTCGAGCCGGGAATGGTGATATTTTTGACAGGCAATTTCCGGCAACGTTACAATAAATCAGAATTTGAATTTAAGGTAGCCAACATTGCTCTTCTTGAATCGCTAATGAAATTGTCTACAAAAAAATTGCAAATAGAGGCACACCCAAAAGATATCAGCAAGGAATTTATTGAATTCATTGAAGATAATGTGCAACAATTTCCAGGAAAATCAAGCTTAAAATTTTGTATTAACGAGCCAGGTTCCAGGATTAAATTTGGAATGAATTCTTTTGAGAAAGGTTTTGAGATGAATGACGAAATGGCGAAATTCCTGCAACAAAAGCCAGAACTGGATATAATGGTTGAATTAACATAGTGTGGATATGCCAAATCATCATAGTAGAAATATTGGATGTAATTTTGCAATCAAAGCTTGCGAATATCAGTACCAGGTATCGGAATAGATAAACAAATAATATATAACCATTAATAAATAATCAAACATGGCAACAGAATACACAGATGCAAATTTTAAAGAAAAAGTTCTCGATTCAGAGAAGCTTACTATGATTGACTTTTGGGCGGAATGGTGCGGACCATGCCGGGCAATAGGCCCCGTAGTTGAAGAACTTTCTAAAGAGTATGACGGCTCTGTAAATATTGGTAAAGTAAACGTGGATCAAAATCCACAGTTGAGCATTAATTATGGTATCACCAGCATACCCGCGATACTTTTTGTAAAGGGTGGTAAAGTAGTCGATAAATTAGTTGGTGCGCAGCCAAAATCAAATTTTGTAAAAAAGATTGAAGCATTAAAATAATTTTCTGTTCTATAAAAACTATTACCCGGTTCCCAAAGAGCCGGGTTTTTTTATTGTATAGTAAAATAAATTTTAGGAGGGAAATTAATATTTCAAAATTGGTACCCTGCACAATTTTTTTTAAAATTGGTTCCAT
Organism: Ginsengibacter sp.; assembly: GCA_039934215.1. GTDB lineage: Bacteria > Bacteroidota > Bacteroidia > Chitinophagales > Chitinophagaceae > Ginsengibacter. The sequence continues at coordinate 7,400 of JBDTMP010000444.1, read as the reverse complement.
CGGTTGAGTATGCTTAGGGATAAATTTATTTGCTTAAAGATTATCCGTCGATAAAATAATAGGCCCATTAATTTTTTCAAAATCTTAGTTTAACTGCTGTGTCAAATCGTCTTTATACTTATTTTTATTTCTCTGTAATCAAAAGCTTTTCCGGCTGTACATTTTGAACTGCATTTGGGTCATGTTTATATTTAAACACAAAAGGAAAAATTATCCCCAGCACCAAAGCATAACCTGCAAAAGCAAACCAGGTACTTCTCCAATCGGTAACTCCGTTTACCGTAAAATGGTCAACGACCATACCACTGAAAAGCCCGCCGAAATAAGCCCCTACTCCATTGGTCATTACCATAAATAAGCCTTGTGCGCTGGCTCTTATTTTCACATCAGCCTCCTTTTCTACAAATAAAGAACCTGAGATATTAAAAAAATCGAAAGCCATGCCGTAAATAATCATTGATAAAACCAGCAACCACAGGCCGCTGCCAGGGTTTCCAATACCGAACAACCCAAACCTAAACACCCATGCAAAAATGCTGATAAGCATGACAATTTTAATTCCAAACCTTCGCAGAAAAAAAGGAATGGCCAGTATAAACAGGGTCTCAGATATTTGCGAGATTGAAATAAGAATATTTGAATGCCTTACTCCAAACGTGTCTTTATATGCATCAATTTTTCCGAAGTCATCTAAAAATGGTTTACCAAAAGCATTCGTGATTTGCAGCGCTGCTCCCAGGAGCATAGCGAAAAGGAAAAAGATCACCATTTTCTTTCTCTTGAAAAGCACAAATGCATCTAAGCCAAAAGACGAAACCCACGAAGCGCCTTTGGATGTTTTAGCGGGCTCGCAGGCAGGCATGGTAAAGCTGTATAGTGCCAGGCATACTGCTGATGCCGAACTCACTAAAAACTGGTTTGGTGTTAAAGTCCATCCAAATAAATCAACCACCCAAACGGCAACAATAAAGCCCACGGTGCCCCATACCCTTATAGGAGGAAAAACTTTTACAATATCAAAACCTTTCTTCTCAAGCGTGATGTATGAAACTGTATTATTTAAAGCGATAGTAGGCATAAAAAACATGGCATTAAACAACATGACCCAATACATCATAGACGGATCCTGCACTTTGGAAGCCCAGAATAATAACGCCGCTCCAATTAAATGACAAATACCCAAAACTCTTTCGGCATTGATCCATCTGTCTGCGACAATCCCCATAAGTGCCGGCATAAAAAGCGATGCGATGCCCATCGTTCCATACGTTAATCCAATCTGCGATCCGGTGGCATGTAACTCACTAAACATATATCCGCCCAAAGAAATCAACCATGATCCCCACACAAAAAATTCAAGAAAATTCATTACAATAAGCCGAAACTTTATATTCATTGTGCACTCTTTTTTAAATAATAATTATGTTGAAAGGCATTATTGTTTCAAGATATAAATTAAATTTCTCATTAAGCCATTACAATTAATACCAGGTAATTTATATCTGCCCCCATGGACGGTGTTCTGCCGCATGCGACAATTGTGTATGCACCAATTTCAACCCATTTAAAACGAGCCCAAACCAGGAAGGTTTATTGAAGCGCATTTTAATTTACAGTGTCTCTAATAAATCTTCGTGACTTTTTTGAAGTGTATGCTGCTTTGTTGCGCTATAAAGCATAATGAATTTGAAATGCACCTATTCTCTAAAACGTAAATATTTAGTTTCAAAAAAAATCATATTTTTAAGTCTTCAAAATATGCATACTCATTTCCAGGAAACTAAATTCCAAAGCTAAAATTCGATTCATTGAAAAAACTTACTTACCCCGCCCTTCAAGGCATTTTTATATTTGTTTTTCTCTTTTCTTTTTCTGGAAAAATATATTCTCAAACTGCTATCGCGGAGAAATTTAATTTCAGAGAACTGGCTAATATAGATGCAGCTCAACTTCATCAAAGAAACATAGAGGAGGAAATTGACGGAGGCTGGAGGCCATTACATGCTATGCCGATTCCACCGGCTGCGAAAATTATGAGGCAGAGCAACCTGCCTGCATTTACGCCCACGGGTATCCAGGTTGCATCGCCCCCGCCCCTGCAGGATTTTTTAGGCCACATAGATCCTCTGCAAACTATTCCTCCTGATTCACACGGCACGGTGGGTATAAATAATGTCGTAACTGCCACGAACGATTTCATAATTGTACATGCCAAAAATGGCGGCGCGGTGTTAAGTCAAATGACCTTCGCTACATTTTTCAACAATCCAAATATTTCTGATCCGTACATGCAATACGATCCTTACCTCGACAGGTTTTGGATTAGTGGAATTTCAACCGACAATACAAATAAAGTTTTTATAGCGGTATCTCAAACTGGTGATCCTGCCGGTAATTGGTACCGGTACAGTTTTACGCCTGCTTCAATTGATGGCGACATGCTGCTTGATCATCCGTACCTGGGTTTTGATAACAGATTATTGGTTGTTTCAGGAAGAAAATTTCCGGGGGCTGTGAATTTTTCGGGACCGATCTTATTTGCATTTGATAAAGCAAATATCGCTGCGGGCAATCCTATTGTTTTTGGAACAAATGCGCAAACACTTGAAAAAACAACTTCTGATGGAGATGCTCCTTGTCCTGTAACGGCGTACGGCCTTTCTGCAGTGCCGGCTACTACATTTTATATTTTGCAAAACTGGAGCGGCAGTGCTTCCGCCATCAGGTTGTCAACGGTTACTGGTAACATTCCTTCTCTTTCCTGGAATACAACTTCAGCCGTATATCCTTCCGGGGGGTCAGCATGGGCGGATGGTGGCCTTGGGGATGTCGCCCCTCAATTGGATGAATCAAGAAAGATTGCGGTGAACGATGCAAGAATAAGTTCCAGCGTTTTGATAAACGGCCAGATCTGGTGCGCTCATCATATTGGTTTACCAGCTACAGCGGTTAATCATACGGCGGTGCAGTGGTGGCAGTTGTCAACGGCAGGTGCGGTTTTGCAAAGAGGGCGCATTGATGATCCATCCGGTCTTATCTCAAGATATTTTCCAACAATTGCTGTAAATCCGGCAGAGAATGTTATTATAGGATATACGGTGTCTTCACCATCCACAAGAGTGAATGCAGCATACAGCACACGCTCTGCGACTACTCCTTTAAATACCACTGATGATGAATATGTTTATCGTGGCGGTGTAAGCACTTACTGGAAAGACTATGGAAGTGGCAGGGCCCGCTGGGGAGATTACAGCCATTCAGCACTTGACCCGGTTACCGGAAATTTATGGACCATTCAACAGTATGCTGAGCAAAGAGCCGGCTCCGCAGATAACCAATCAAAATATGGTGTGTGGTGGGCTGAGGTATCATTCGTCACGTTTGTAAATGATGCCGCTTTATCAACTATTATTGCCCCAAATAATTCTGCGCCTTACTGCGTGCTCCCCATTACACCGGAAGTCACCATCACAAATGTGGGCAAAGCTCAATTGAAATCTCTTTCAGTTGGCCTTATTTTAGACGGAGTAAATATTGGAACAAATTCTTTTACCGGTTTATCACTGGATCTTTTTGCAACTCAAAATTTAATCCTCAACTTACCTTTAAGCCCTTCACCCGGTATTCACACGTTGCAGGTATATACTTTCGGGCCAAATGGCGCTGCGGATGAAAGAACATCGAACGATACATCCTCTATTACATTTAATGTATTGCAAACTTTACCGCTACCAAATGTGGAAGGATTTGAATCCTCCACTTTTCCACCTCCGGGCGGCTGGACTTTATTCAACCCTGATGGTGGCGTTTCCTGGACGAGAACAACATCCGCTAAGAAAAGTGGCGTGGCTTCTATGAAATTTGATGCATTTAATTATAATGCCAAAGGTCAACAGGATATTCTGAAATCGCCAAAAATTGATATTGCAGACGTTGATTCAATCAATGTTAATTTTGATGTCGCCTACGCTCAATATTCTGCGGCTGAAAAAGATTCATTACAAATTTTATATTCGACAGACTGCGGGATTACATGGCTGCCAACTATTTATAAGAAAGGAGGAAGCGGACTCTCGACTACCGGAGTCTTCGTTACACCTGCATTTAGCCCTACCGCAACTCAGTGGCGTAATGAAAGTGTCAGCATACCAACTTGCGGGCTTACTACGGGTTCCATAATATTAGGACTAAGGGCAGTTAATGATTATGGCAACAATATTTATGTTGATAATTTTGCCATTTCCAAAATAGACACTAAACAATATAATGCTTCCGTGCTCTCAATTAATAAACCTTTTGGAACAATATGTGTTCCTGATTTTGTGCCGGAAGTAACCATTGCGAATTATGGATATGATACACTAAAAACTTTGAAGATAAATTACCAGGTAGACAATGGCCCGGTTGGCACTTTTAATTATTCAGGTGCATTGCCAAGATGTTCTACACAGGTAGTCACGATGAGCCCGGTTACTTCAGTTTCCGGGTCACACATCCTTACCATTTTTAGTACGGAGCCTAATGGAAATACTGAACAGTATGCTTTTAATGATACGGCAAGAAAAACAATAGTGATATCCCCTATTTTAGACGCACCTGTTGCGGAGGGTTTTGAGACACCCTCTTTTCCGCCGGCCAACTGGAGTGTAATAAATCCCGATGGCTTGCTGACATGGGAAAGAAGTACAACGGCTGCGAGGACTGGAACGGGTTCTATGGTAATTAGAAATTTCGATTATGCTTCCGCAAATACCATCGATAAATTTGCTTCTCCCGTCGTAAATTATGATGCTAAAGTAGATTCATTCTTTGTCTCTTTCGATTACGCATATGCGCAGGGAGCTCAGTATCCTGGAAGTACCACATTGCCGCTTGACACGCTTGAACTACAAATAACCCAGGACTGCGGTCAAACATTTACAACCATCTGGAAAAAGTGGGGCGAAGACCTCCAAACCATCAACGATCCTAATTTTAGCAGCACCAATCCATTTACACCGAATAATGTGAATCAGTGGAAAAATATAAATATCTACCTGAGCCCTGTTATTGGTAAAAAGAACTTCCAGGTTTATTTTGTTGCCAAAAGCAATCAGCAAAATAATTTATACATTGACAACATAAACATTTACACAAAGACTTTGCCGCAGCGGCTCAAGAACCAGGGCTACCTTCTTTATCCAAATCCATTTAGAAATTCGTTTATCATTCGCAATTACCAGGTGCCGACATCGCTGCAAAAAGTGGGTATATACAATTCAGTTGGGCAATTGGTTTGGGCAAAGGATTTGAATGGAAAAGGCAATACCGAAATGAACGTGGACCTGGGCAGTCTTGCTGCAGGCGTGTATGTTGTTAAGCTCATGTATGTTGAAAAAACAGTAGTTGAACGAATTGTTAAACAATAACTCCTGTCCACCCCTATCCCCTGAAGGGCAGCAAGACAGATTTACTAATTTATGAATATGCCTTCAGAGCCGCGCTGGGGATGGGCTTTGTTTTACTAACTTTGTTGCATGATAAATCTAACAAAAGAAGAACAACTTTTAGAAATTGTAAGTTCCTTAAATGAAGGAAAAGAATTTAAAAAAATCGCGGAGAAAATTACAGCAAGCGAAAGAATAAGTGATGAAGAGGGAATGATGTTGTTTGAAAAAGCAAGCCTCGGCCTTGCGGCCACTTTCGCCAATTATATAAGAGAAAAAAAACACGGTAACAAAACGTATTTCAATAGAAATTTTCATATTGAACCAACAAACGTATGCGTGTTCTCATGTAAATTTTGTTCTTACTCACGGTTATACGCACACCGCGAAGAAGGATGGGCGCTCAGCCACGATCAAATGCTCGACATCGTAAAAAGCTATGATGGCAAACCGGTAACAGAAGTTCATATTGTAGGTGGCGTTCATCCTAAAATGGATCTTGGTTTTTTCTGTAATCTTGTTGCTGATATTAAGGCCCACAGGCCCGGCCTGCATATTAAAGGATTTACTGCAGTTGAACTGGATTATATGTTTAGAAAAGCAAAGCTTTCAGTAGAAGAAGGCATGTTGAAATTAAAAAATGCCGGTCTGCAATCCTTACCGGGCGGCGGCGCTGAGATATTTGATGAAGACATACGCAGGCAGATAAGTGCCGATAAAGTAGATGCTGAGGGCTGGCTGAAAATACATGAAGAAGCGCATAAACTGGGAATGCATACCAATGCTACCATGCTTTATGGCCACATAGAAAACTATGCCCATCGCATTGATCACATGAGCAGGCTTCGGAAACTCCAGGATAAAACGAATGGGTTTAATACTTTCATTCCACTCAAATTCCGCAATCAAAACAACGATATGAGCAATGTGCCTGAATCTTCAATAACAGAAGATATGAAGCTGTATGCAGTCTCCCGTATTTACATGGATAACTTCCCTCATCTTAAAGCATATTGGCCCATGCTTGGCAGGCAGAATGCACAGCTCTCCCTCTCGTTTGGGGTAAACGATATTGATGGCACCATAGATGACTCCACAAAGATATATTCAATGGCCGGCAGCGAGGAGCAGCATCCCACGATGACTACGCAGGAATTGGTAACTCTTATAAAGCAAGCCAAACGCACTCCTGTGGAAAGAGATACTTTATACAATGTGGTTAAAGATTATTCTTTGGCTGAAGAAAAAGAATTTGATGCTACTTTGAATTGAGGTTTCTATTAAATTTTTATAAGTTTTTCTTCTTTTATCTTTTGCTAACCGTTGGTATTACAAAATAAACTTCCCCGCTTTGATAGAAACAGACCGGCTATTAATAAAACCATTAATGATCGATGATCATCTTTTCATTCTTGAACTGGTAAATACCGAAGGCTGGATAAAATTTATAGGAAACCGGAACATAACCTCGCAGGCTGAAGCAATGGCCTATATTCAAAAAGTATTGAACAACGAAAATATATTTTATTGGGTTGTGCAACTCAAGGGCAGCAACGAAAAAATGGGGATCATTACATTTATTAAAAGAGACTACCTGGAGCATCATGACATTGGGTTTGCCTTCCTTCCCCGCTTTTTCAAAAACGGGTATGCTTACGAAGCCACGGTTGCAGTTTTAAACAAAATATTAAAAGAGCTAGTTCATGCACACATTCTTGCGACTACAGTTCCCGGAAATATTAGTTCCATCAGGCTATTGAATAAAATAGGCTTAGTCTTTGAAAATGAAATTGAAGTTGAAAAAGAAAAAGTACAGGTATATGGAGTTTCGGTTGATAAATTAAAGGTTTAAAAATATATGAGCCTACACTTGATTTTCTACTTGTTCCGAATTGAAAAGAAGTGAATTACTTAAATACTAAATGCTACCGGCAAATTATAAAAGGCATGAAAACCAAAGCCGTCTTTTTTTTA
>JBDTMP010000443.1:0-5064 GCA_039934215.1 Ginsengibacter sp. | reverse complement strand
AAAAACCAACAAAAAATCCAATATCAGTCAACTTCTTTTTTTGTTTTTCCAATACCTGTAACAAACCAAATATCCAAAAGAAAACCAACCAATAAAACGCTATCTAAATTATCCTTTAAAAAGTTTTACCCCTGGAATTTAAAATTCTTCCATAAAACGCCCCGCTAAATGCGGGGATTTTTATTTAAAGTATCGCCTTGATTCCACGTGTCCGTATCGCTTTTTCTTCCTGCGTGCCTGGTTATAATTATTCACGTGGATTCCATTACCATTGTACATTTTTGAAATTAATATTTGGAGCTTTAGCCAAAGCGCTAAATCATTCCTTCCATGATAAAATTTCATGCCTGAAATAGATGTTTTGCAAGTAACTTTAAAATGCCACAGCCGGTATTAAATAAGTCAAAAACATTATGCCGGGTATAAAGTATAAAATACTTCCGTTAAAAAAAGGAATCATATTTATCAAAAGCGGATGAAAGATTATTTGGCAGATGCTTTTAAATTTAATGGTTACACAAAGAAAAAGTTGTTGCAGAAAAAAAATGCCGCGACGACGAAGAAGGTATAAAACTATTCAACTATTTAATTTTGCTAAATGACACAGTCAGAACAATTAATTACTTCCTTCTACCTGGCATTTCAAAACAGGGATTACAAAACGATGCAACATTGTTATGCTGATGATGCCGTCTTTAATGATGAAGTCTTTTCCAACCTTAACGCTAATGAAGTAAGAGCTATGTGGGAAATGTTTTGTGTAAAAGGGAAAGATTTGAAAATAGAATTCTCAGGAGTAAACGCTGACGAGACAAGCGGAAGCGCGGAATGGATTGCCAGCTATACTTTTTCAAAGACCAACAGGAAAGTTTTAAATCACATAAAGGCAAATTTTACTTTTCGCAATGGAAAAATTGCAACACATAATGACAGTTTCAATTTTTATAACTGGGCAAGGCAGGCTTTAGGTGTAACGGGCTTTTTGTTAGGATGGACTTCGCTTGTAAAAAGCAAGGTGCAAAAAGAAGGAATGAAAAACCTAAAAAATTTTATGGATAGAGAATTATGAGAAAGAAGTTTTACCATTTGCATTTCATGTATCAACTAATAAATTTACGATGATTCAAAATCTTATTATTTATTTTTGAACAAATACTATTAAATGAAAAACCATGAAATTAAAATCCGGCATTAGTTTTTTTATTTATCTCATCTTTTTTTGTTTTAGCCAGTCTGCAGAAGCTCAATGGCGAAGCTTGTTTAACGGCAAAGATCTCCACGGGTGGAAACAACTCAATGGCAAAGCAAGGTATGAAGTAAAGAACGGAGAGATCATCGGCACCACCGTTGCAAATACACCCAATAGTTTTTTAGCGACTGAAAAAGTTTATGGAGATTTTATTTTTGAAACGGATTTCAAAGTAAATAGTAACATGAACTCCGGAATTCAATTCCGCAGCGAGATAAAAGATGCAAACGATACCTGCCATGTTACCGATTTGAAAACCCCCGAAAGAGTTCATGGTTATCAAATGGAAATTGATCCGTCGTCGCGGGCATGGAGCGGCGGTATATATGATGAGGCAAGAAGAGGGTGGCTGTATCCTATGGAATACAATCCTTCGGCGCAGCATGCATTTAAAAATAATGAATGGAATCATTACCGTATTGAGTGTATTGGCAACAGCATACGTACATGGGTAAACGGAGTTGCCTGTGCCCATCTCATAGATAATATGACGCCCAAAGGATTTATTGCATTGCAGGTACACCAGGTGGAAGATCCAAAAAATGCCGGTGAAAAAATAATCTGGAAGAATATAAGAATACAGACTTCAAACCTTAAGCCTTCTCCGCCCGATTCTATTTTTGTAGTAAATACAATTCCAAACAATCTTTCAGAAGATGAAAAAAAGCTAGGCATAAAATTATTATGGGATGGCAAAACAACGAATGGATGGCGAGGTGCCTATAAAGATTATTTTCCTGATAAAGTATGGTTTATAAAAGATGGAACACTAAATGTAAAAGGAAGCAGTGGCGCCGAGTCTGCTAATGGCGGAGACATAGTTACAATAGGTGAATACAGCGCCTTTGATCTGCAATTTGAATTCAGGATTACGGATACCGCCAACAGTGGTATAAAATATTTTGTGACAGAGAAAGAAGAAAATAAGGGTTCAGCCATAGGATTAGAGTACCAGATTTTGGATGACGATAAACATCCTGATGCTAAATTGGGTTCGATAGGTAACAGGACGCAGGCCTCTTTATATGACATGATCCCTTCATTAAAAATTTTGGATGGTAATGGTAACCGGCGTGAAAAACTTCCGATAGGCGAATGGAACCGTGGTAGAATTGTTGTGTATCCCGATGGCCGCGTGGAGCATTGGATCAATGGCTGGAAAGTAGTCGAATATAAGAGAGGCGCGCAATATTTTTATGCATTGGTTGCTAAAAGTAAATATGTAATATGGCCTAACTTTGGGATGTCCCCAAAGGGGCATATTTTGCTGCAGGAGCATGGTACGAATGTCTCGTTTAGAAGTATAAAGATCAAGGAGCTTTGACCAACATTATTTCATGAACTGGGATATTATTTAAGCCTCCCACCAGCTTCGCTCAATATGAATTCTTTTTTTAAAATTATAATTGCTTTTATATGTCCACAAATTCACGTCGTTATTTTATTAAACAAACAGCCCTCGCCACTGCAGGAACTGTGCTGGCTGTGAAAGGTATAAGCGCTAAAAGTTATAAGAACATCATTGGTGCCAATGATCGTGTAAGATTGGGTGTGGTTGGCTTTTCTGACCGCTTCAGGCAATCGCATGTTCCAAGCTTTATGCAACATTATAAAGAACTCAATTTTGATATTGTAGCTGTTTCAGATCTCTGGAAAGTGCGCAGAGAGGAAGGGCAAAATTTTCTTAAAAATAAAATGGAACACGATATTATCGCCTGCAGGAATAATGATGAATTGTACAGTCATAAAGATATTGACGGAGTATTTTTAAGTACTGCAGACTTTCAACATGCGTTGCTTGCTATCGAAGCTGTAAACGCAAAATGTGATGTCTATTGTGAGAAACCGTTTGCCGAAACAATGGAAGATAACCGTGCGGCTCTTAAAGCAATCAAAGCATCTGACCGTATTGTACAGATCGGATCACAAAGAAGAAGCGGCGCAAATTATAAAGCTGCAGCAGAGTTTGTTCAGTCGGGTAAATTTGGACCGATAAAAATGGTCGAATTAACCTGGAATGTAAATCAGCCAGGCAGGTGGCGAAGGCCGGAGCTGGTTGCCAAATGTAAAGAAGAGGACCTCGATTGGAAACGATATCTTTTAAATCGTCCGTACGAGGCATTTGATCCAAGGAAATATCTGGAATACCGTTTATTTTGGCCTTATTCATCAGGGATGCCTGGCCAGTGGATGAGCCACCAAATTGATACAGTGCATTGGTTTTCCGGATTAAAACATCGCGCAGCGTAACTGCCAATGGCGGCATTTATATGTGGAAAGACGGAAGAAGAAATTGGGATACTACTACAGCAGCGTTCGATTACGGGCCGCAGGACGATCCTTCCACAGGTTTCCAGGTTGTGTTTATGTCACGTATGGATAACGGTGACGAAAATCCCGCAGAAATTTATTATTCCAATGGCGGTGAAATGAATTTAAATACTAATAAAATTTCACCGAACGGCGGGCTTACAGAAAAAATGGCGCAGCAAATGGGTATGCACGCAAACTTATTGCCGGAAATGGATTTAACTGCCATGGCTGTAAAAGTTGAAACAAGTGCCAATACCGGTGGCGATGCTTTAACATCAGCACACGTACGGAACTGGATGGAATGTGTAAGAAGCAGGAAACAGCCAAATGCTCCTGTTGAAGCGGGCTATGCACATTCGGTTGCCAACATCATGACCAATGCGGCGATACACACAGGGCATAAAGCAACATTTGATGAAAGCACGCAGGAGGTAATGGTAGATGGCAAAGTTTTTAAGTATTGAGTTTAAAACATGAAGCACAGGGTTTTATTATGATGTGTAACCTTTTTTGTCATTCATACCAAAGTATATCTAAGTAATGCCTGGTGATAAGAAGCTGTTTAATTCTTTATCATATTTAATTTTCTGCGATAAAATAGATTTAATTTTAGAAAATGTTTTCTAATTAAACATTGCGTGTTATTTTTGAAGCGTGAGATTTTTTAAATTTCAGCGCAATAAATTTTATAGAAATATTTAATGTTAACTACCAAGCAACGAATATTGAAAATTTCCGAGAAGCTCTTTTTTGAGCAGGGTATTGCAAACGTTCGCCTACAGCAGATTGCAGATAACTCGGGCATCAGCGTTGGTAATCTTGCTTATCATTTTAAAAATAAGGAAGTGATTGTTGAAAAGGTTTATGAAGAGCTTCTAAGGGAATTGTCGGCTTTGCATTCTGGAAAAATAAATTATAAGGAACTTTCCGGCTTTGAGGAATATTTTATAGCCATGTACAATTTTCAGAAAGAGAATGGTTTTTATCTCAATAATTTTTGGGAAATAGAGAGGACGTATCCAAATATAAAAAGAAGCTGGCAGCGGCTAAATAATACAATGCTTTCTCAACTTAAAAAAAGAATTGTCGACAATGTAAGTTTCGGGACTTTAAAAAAAACTGGGTTTGAGGAAACATTTGATTTGCTGGCAAATGCTTTATTACTGACTATCAATTATCGCATACCTCACCAGATACTGCGTAGCAAGCCAATAAAGGAAAATTACTTTAAGAAATCATTATGGGTTTTGCTATATCCTTATCTCACAGATAAAGGCAAAAAAGAATTCAAAAAATTCACTGTTTTTTGAAATTCGTTTTAATTAGAAATTATTTTCTAAATTACTGATATCTTTCTTTTCAAAAAAGTGAAGCTGATGCCATCAAATACCTACCATATCCACATTGAAGGTTTAGTGCAGGGCGTAGGTTTCAGACCCTTTGTTTATAATCTTGCGAAAGAGTTTGGATTGTGCGGCTGGGTAAATAATACAAGTGATGGC
>JBDTMP010000442.1:0-10392 GCA_039934215.1 Ginsengibacter sp. | reverse complement strand
AGAATTACTTTTAAAAGTTTAAACTCCGAAGGTGCAAAATCCACATCATAACTTGCCATGTATGTGGGCTTTTCTTTGGTGGGTTGTGGCGGTTGCTTGCGTTTTAATAAATGCAAAGATGCTTTATCTTTCCCTCCCCACACTTCAATTTCCTGTGGAGGCATTACGTAGGCATTTATATCAACAATGCTGCTGATGGTAACTGATGAGGCTTTCACTTCTTTATCAAAATAAAATAAGGCTTCCATAGGCTTTACCCTGTAGCCAAGCCACATACCATCACGATAATTAACGCTGCCAAGCTTGTTGTCGTACAGTATTAATGCGCTCTCGCCTTTGTATAGCGGCGGATCGGGGGCATTTACCAATTCAACAGAATCGGGTACAACACCAGTTTTAAAAAATATTTTCTCAGCCACATCACTGCTTATCCACCCCGGCTTAAAGGCTTTCGCTTTTATAGTTTGCTTTTTATCAAGCATTACACCATCCTTATATAGAGGTGAATTAATACTGTCAGGCTCTGTACCATCTGTGGTGTAGCGGATGATTACTCCATTTATGTAATGTTTTAATTTCAGTAGTTCGGGTTTTACAATCACCTGCTCTTCATTTTCAATCACCGGCGGATTTAATTTTATGACAACTGTATCACCTTTATAACCGGTTTCGATAGCAGTAGTTTTCAGTTGCTGTTGCAGCCTCCTTATTTCTTCCGGTGGCAGAGAAGTATTCCAGACAAATAGTTGAGCAATCTTTGGTAAGCTTGCTAATGATTGCAGGTTGGCTGATTTTATTTTTGTTCCTGACAGGGACAAGAATTTTAAATCTTTCAGCTTTGCCAGTTCATTCAATGTTGCACCGGTGATATTTGTAAAAGCGAGGTTTAGTTTTCGAAGGTTCGTAAACTGGCTGATCGTTTTAAGGTCTTCATCACTCACCGGCATCTTATTCAAATTGAGCTTTACAATTTGATTTTTTATCCCAAGTAATTCTTTTAACTGTTCCGGCTTGAATTGTTCGATTCCAAAAAACTCAACCCCCAATGCCGGCGAACCTATTGCCAACGGGTTTACAACCCTGTAATTGGTATTCAATGCACCGACCTTTTTTTCGTCCGCAGGAGCAAAAGTATAATCATCTGTTTCTATAGTTTGAAATAAAGGAGCAGCCAATAACCGTAAACTATCTCTTTCAGGAAGTGAAGCAACTTTTGCGGTAAAGCTGGCACCGTTTTTTATCCAGTGGTATAATATCTCTATCTCTTCATCAGTTAATTGGGGCTTGCCCTGTGGCGGCATGTGCTTTTTACTTTGCTGTGGCAGATGAATCCTCTCCATCAATAGCCCAAGATCGTTCGAAGTAGAATCCCATAGCTTTCCGTCTTTACCACCTTTCAACAACAACTCCTGTGTTTCCATAACAAGTTCGCCTTTTGCTTTTTGAGCATTATGGCAACTGATACATTTTGCTTCCAAAATTGGTTGCACCATATTAGCATATACTACGGCATCTTCAAATAAAACAACTGGCTTTTGCTTTTCGGGAGTAATCGGCGCCAGCAAAAAATCCTCGCCGTGTGTTATGTTGGAGCCAAGATGTCCTGTTACAATAATTATGACCATGGCAGCAAGCGCCGTAGTTAATAAGACAGGCTTTATCTGCCGCATTTTTACACGGAATACATACCATGCGAGGGAAAGAAAAGAAATAAAAACGCCGCCCCATTTGTGCCACACCAGCAGGTCAGGCGTGTAGCCTGCTTCCCTCGAAAGAAATAATCCCATTAGTGCAGTGATTACGGAAGTGATAGCAGCAGCCAATAACAATTCATCACCTATCTCCGCCTTTACCCCTACATACGATTTTTTATATCCTGAAAATAATTCCCAGAAAATACAAAGTGCCAGCATTACGATCGGGAAATGTAAAAACAAAGTATGCATTCTTCCCGCCACCTGCAGCCATGCGGGCACGTAAAGCCTGGTATCGAATATCAACAGGAATAACAATAGAATATTAAGCGCGAATGTGATATTAAAAATTATAGTTTTCCAATTTTTCATGCGCTTAATAAGTTTTTATTTCATCAATAAATAACCAGGCCTGTATCCCTTTACCGGCATGGCTTTCGGGAATAGAATGTAAAGGCTCTGCGTGTACGACTTCTGAAGGAAGAAAAACATTGCCAAAAGCTTTTGTTTTTAACGTGGCCAATGATTTTTTTAATAGTATACAGCTTTGGTAAACTTTGTATTTTTCAGTTGGCTCAACATTATTTTGCGTGTAGAATATTTGTGTTGCCGGCTGGGCAAATTTCAATGAAGCCGTTGCTGATCCTGCGAAAAATGTCGGGATATAATTCTGCATAAAAGTTGCTAACTGAAACTGTTGTTGTCCAGGGTAATTACTAAAACACAAAAATGTAAGTGGTGGTAACAATAATTTCGTCATTAAATAACGGGCGATAATTTGTAAGGGTACACTTTTCCCGAATTCCACTGAGCGACGTATAAATTTTGTTCATCGTCCACACACACATCATGCGGATATGAAAAGCATTTATCGGTTTGAGACATTTCGTCAAGCTTGCCATCAACGTAATTTGGAGCTGACCCTGCAAGATTGGAAACAACTTTATAATCTTTATCAAGAATGGTTACAAAGCCAGATTGCTGTCCCTGCCGTGCATTCGTTTGTAAAACCGCTGAATATAAATAATCGCCATTAATAACAGGCCTGCATACCCATGCGCCGGGCAATGAAATGGTATTGATATATTCACCACTCATAGTATACCTCTTAAATGCATTTTGCTGACGCGAAGTAACAATTAAATTAGGCTGGCCTTTGTCCCGGAAATCGAGGCAAATACCGTGAGCATTTAATAAATGTTTTTCCTCGCTGCCTCTTCCACCAAAATGATTAAGGTAACGTCCTTTGGAGTCATATTGAATAATGAAATCCTTTCCATACCCGTCGGCCACGTAAATATCACCATTAGGCGCAATCGCAGTTTCCGTGGGAATGTATTCGTCCTGCTTCGTATATTGACCGGTTTCTTTTGGATAATCCAACACCATTAAAACCCGTCCGTCAATTGTAGTTTTAATTACCTGGTGCCTTTTATTATCACAAATGAATAAAACCTCGGTTCCGTTTTCGTCAAACAATGTGAGGCCATGCGCACCGGGATATTCGCTGCCCCATGTGGTCAACAATTTACCTTTCTTATCATAAATTATCACATTGTTTTTAGTTTCATTAGTAAGAAGCAAAATGCGTCCTTTACTGTCCTGTATCATTTCATGGCAATCGTTCACAGGATACTTTGCAACATCTGCCTGGCTCCAATGTGTATCAAGTTTATATCGCTTGCTACCTTGCCCAAGAACTGTATCCTGTTGAAAGGGAATGGATGGTTTCACCATTAAAGCGGCCATTGTCAATGATGTGTTCTTAATAAAATTTCTTCTTTGCATGTGAATGTGTTATTATTTAATTTATTTGTTAATGATTAATTTTATTTAATAAACAGCCAATTTCAAATGCATTTCAATGGTTTCAACTTGCAATCTCAAACCTGAACAAGTAATCGTCGGATTAACTTTACATCTCTTAATTGTCTATTTTCTATTAACACTTGCGTAAGGCGAAACATAGGTTGACAGTGTAAATTTTCGCAATCACCAGATCCATTGGACATGGCTGGATAAACATATCCCTTTCTGAATAAATTTCTATTACTACGCTATGCGATGATATCCTTAACCACCGTACCCGCCACATCTGTTAAACGGTAACGACGTCCAAGATGCTTGAAAACTAACTTCTCATGATCAAGCCCCATGAGGTTTAAAACGGTTGCCTGAAAGTCATGTACGTGCACGCCATTTTGGATAACGTTATACCCAAATTCATCTGTCTCACCGTACACTCCCGGCTTCACACCACCGCCTGCCATCCATATCGTAAAGCAACGGGGATGGTGATCACGTCCATAGCTTTCTTTAGTAAGTTTGCCCTGGCAATAATTGGTTCTTCCAAATTCTCCGCCCCAGATCACCAGCGTTTCATCTAACAATCCTCTTTGTTTCAAATCGGTTATCAATGCCGCGGAAGCCTGGTCGGTATCTAAAGCCTGTCCTTTAATTTGCGACGGCAAACTATCATGAGCGTCCCAACCCTGGTGATATAGTTGTACAAAGCGAACTCCACTTTCTGATAATTTTCTTGCAAGCAAACAATTGGCCGCATAGGTTCCCGGAACAAGACAATCGGGGCCGTATAGTTTTATAGTATCTTCAGGTTCCTTACTTAAATCCGTTACTTCAGGAACTGCAGTCTGCATACGATATGCTAATTCATACTGCTGAATCTTCGCATGAATTTCCGGGTCGGCTGTTGTCTTAAAAGATTCCTCATTCAACCCTGCTAATACATCAAGCATCTTCCTCCTGTCATTTTTATCAATGCCATCATGATTGTTGAGATACAACACCGGATTTTCACCGCTACTGAATTGTACTCCCTGGTGAACTGAATCCAAAAAACCATTACTCCATAATTTGGAATATACGCCTTGCCCGTTTCCTTTTCCTCTTGACAATAAAACACAAAATGCAGGCAGGTTTTTATTTTCAGTACCTAATCCATAACTCATCCATGAACCCATGCTTGGGCGATTACCCACCTGTGCTCCTGTTTGAAAAAAAGTAAGAGCGGGATCGTGGTTGATCGCCTCGGTGTACATGCTTTTAATAATGCAAAGGTCATCAACGACTTTAGCAGTATGCGGCATCAACTCGCTAATGTACGCACCGGTTTGTCCGTATTGATTGAATTTAAATACGGTGCCTGCCAATGGAAATTTTTTCTGATCTGCAGTCATACCAGTAAGACGCTGGCCCATGCGAATAGATGCAGGGAGATCCTCGCCAAACATCTCCTGTAACTTTGGTTTGTAATCAAAAAGATCCAATTGTGACGGAGCGCCATTTTGGAATAAATAAATAATTCTTTTGGCCTTTGGCGCAAATTGCGGAAGGCCGGTCATCAACATTTCTTCTTCACTTTTACTTCCGAAAAGATCGGGAATAAGTAGAGAACCTAATGCAACACTTCCAACTCCTAAACTAAGCCTTGAAAGAAATTTGCGGCGGTTAATACCAAGATTGTGTTCTAAAAATTCTTTATTCATGATCAGGATTTTGTTATGGCTTCCTCCATATTATAAATTGTGGAGATCACCTTCATTAAAGCTGCTGTTGTATTTACATCTAATTTATCATCGCCGGGATATTCTCCCACTTTAATAGTTGCGGCGGCATCAAGCTTTTTTTGTTTGAATTGCTGCAATTGGTCGGTAAAATAATTTTTTAGAATTTCTGTTTCTTTTTTATCAGGTTTACGGCAAATGATCCGATGAAAAGCCTTTGTTATTTTTTCATCGACGGAACTTTTTTCTTCTAAAAGTTTTTGTGAAAGCACTCTTGATGCTTCCAGTACAGTAGGATCATTCATCATCATGAGTGCCTGCAATGGCGTGCTCGTCAACGATCTTCGCACTTCACAAAGATCCCTGTTGCTGGCGTCAAAAATGCCCATATTGGGTGGAGGTACTGTAAGTTTAATAAAGGTGTATATCCCTCTTCTGTAGAGGCTCTCACCTTTGTCCTGTTTATAGGTTGCAAGTTCGCCTCTCCCTGATGTTGCACCCTCCCAAAGGCCTTTAGGCTGGTAAGGTTTTACACTTGGGCCACCAATAGTTTTAACCAGCAGGCTACTGCTTGCTAAAATTATATCTTTTACCAACTCTGCCTTTACTCTCAGCCGCGGCGCATGCGACAGGTATACATTTTCAGGATCCTTTTTATAATTGTCTTCAACAATATTTCCTGATTGCCTGTAGGTAGATGATGTTACAATTTGTTTTATAAGTCTTTTGATATCCCATCCATGTTCCATAAAATCGACAGCCAGCCAATCCAGCAATTCGGGGTGAGAAGGCAATTCTCCCTGCGCACCAAAATCCCCAGACGTTTTTACAAGACCTCGTCCAAAAATTTCCTGCCATACCTGATTCACAAAGACACGGGAAGTAAGAGGATTATTTTTATCGACGGTCCATTCTGCAAGGCCAAGGCGGTTGGGGGGCAACTTAAGTGTATCATAAAATAAAACAGATTTGGGTGCAGATGGAATTACTTCAACGGTAGGTTGATCATACACCCCGCGATTTAAAATAAATGTTTTGCGAAGCGTATCGGGATCGCCCATCACCGACACCGTTAGTTTACCGGTATCCTTATTATTAATAAAAGAAAGCATGTTATGAAGGTCGCTGCTATCCAATGTGAGGATAGGAGTTTTAGCGGGTTTAGAAGTACCTACGTCACCTTCAAAGCCCGGTTCTTTACTTATGTTGAAAAAGGCGAACATCTGGTAATACTCTTTTTGAGAAATGGGATCGTATTTGTGATCATGGCATTGAGCACATTCAACGGTCAACCCAATAATCCCTCTTCCAAATGTTTTGGTTTTGTCAATATTATATTCCACCCTGTATTCTTCGGGAATAATGCCGCCTTCTTCGGTGTATTTATGATTACGGAGAAAAGCGGTTGCCAGTATTTCCTCTTTATTTGCATTAGGTAACAAATCACCGGCAAGCTGCCAGGTAACGAATTTATCGTAAGGCATGTTTTCATTGAAGGCATGTATCACCCAGTCGCGCCACGGCCATTGTGTTCTTACATTGTCATCCTGGTAGCCATAGCTGTCAGCATACCTGGCAATATCAAGCCAATGAAGCGCCATTTTTTCTCCATACTGCGGGCTTTTTAATAATTCATCAACAACTGCACTATAAGCGTTTGGATCTTCGGTTGCCATAAACCTGTTCATCATTTCTTCTGATGGTGGCAAACCTGTAAGATCAAGCGAAACTCTTTTTAGAAGTCTTTCTTTATCTGCCTCGGGGTTATGTTTTAATCCCGTTTCCTGCTGCTTAGCCATAATGAAATAATCAATTTCATTTTTTGCCCAACTCTTGTCTTCTACTTTGGGAAGCGAACTTTTCTTGGGTTTTACAAAGGCCCAATGTGTTTCGTATTTTGCGCCTTGCTTAATCCACTTCTCGAAGAGGCTTATTTGGTAGGGAGTTAAAGCACCAAGATGCGATTCAGGCAAAGGCATCATATACGATGAATCAGTTGAAGATATTCTTTTCAACAATTCTGATTCTTCAGGTTTACCCGGAACTATTGCAAATGCACCTTTCATTTCTGTGAGAGGAGCATAGGCGAATTTAGCATAGTCCAGGCGCAAGCCAGCTTCCTGCTTGCTTACATCAGGGCCATGGCATTTAAAACATTTATCAGACAAGATAGGACGGATGTGAAAGTTATAACTCACTACATCTGGTAAAGGAGGATCTTTACTATCCTCATTATTCATACAGGAAACCCATGTGCAAACAATTGCAAAGAATAAAATAATTACATAAAATAATTTTGGTCTCATAGTTTATATCGCTTAGAAAGTAACGTTAGAAATTTATTTTTAGCGAACGAAAACACAAGCATCGTTCTTTTTTTGAACTCTTTCGCTGGCCTATAAAGGTCGGTATTTATTACTACAGCAAGAACATTTCATTCACGTTTTTTATATCGCAAAAATTTTCCAGGCCGCACCGAACTGATAGCATTATACAAGATTTAAACCATCGTCTTAATTTGTCTCCGTCCCTTTTTTATAACCGACTTTTACGTCATCAATCGCTTCCAATAACCCATCGTCGTAGGGATCTTCGCGAAGCTGCCAAAACATAATACCACCTAATCCATTATCAATTGCATATTTGGTTTTTAATCCGATAGATCTTTTATCATCATAAGTTACAAAAAGTTTTTTCCCAGGATTGTATGACCAAGGCGCCTGCGCAAGGCTATCCCAGTGAGAAACAAAACCGCTGTCGGGAGAAAGCACGGTGGAAAAATTTTTATTCGGGATTCCCCGCTTGAATTTTCCCTGCTGGTATAGACCAAATAAAGAATCCTGTACATTTTCAAACATACGCCCGTAAAATGCCGCGCCAATAACAATTTTTTCAGGCGGAACGCCGTGCTGCTCCATTAATTTTACTCCAGCATCTACCGACCCTGCGTTTTGAGTTGCCGAATATAATGGCGTATGATGCCCGGTAACTGTCGAATATCCGCCAACAAGATCGTAGCTCATAAGATTTACACGGTCTACTTTTTTCATCACCTTAGCCCATTCAATGGAATTTTCTATATATCGTTTGGAGCCACCTGCGGCAAAACTTAATTCATTTTTCTTCCCCAGTTTTTTCCTGATTTTTATAACGAGCGCTGTAAAATTCTTTTTGTCCTCCGGCTTAAACTGGTGACCGGGAAAGCCACTGATAGCAGGGTATTCCCAGTCAAGGTCAATACCATCTGTTCCAAAATAACTATTGATTTCTTTTACCGATTTTGCAAATTGATTTCTTCCTTTTTTTGTTGAAAAAACTTCGGAACATGTTTTGCAACCACCCCAGCCTCCTAAAGAAAGCATCACTTTTAAATTGGGCGATTGTTTTTTTAGACTCACAAGTTTTTGAATCAATGCGGAGTCAGCAGCATTCCTGATATTCAAATCATTTCCCTTAAGATGGGCGAAACTGAAAATGATATGGCTAAGTTTTCCAACAGAAAAGCTATCGATATTGTCAGGTCCACCAGTATAATAGGCAATTACTGAAATATCTTTTTTCTGCGCCCGGCAAATTGAAAAAAGTACTAACAGTGGTAATAAAGTAAAATATTTTATTCTCATGTGATCCAAAAATTTTAAGATAGAAAACAAGTAAACGATACTGTTATTTGTAGATTGTAATTATCATCTTCCCTTCAATACCGGTAACTCGTTTTTGGGGGGCGAATAACACAAAGTACAAACTATTTATTTATTCGTTTTTTCAAAACAAAAGCCTCTATTAAACAATTATTTATTATTTATAAGTCATTAAATTTTATTCTTTAATACTCCGGGAAATTTATCTGCTGTATGGATTATTAATTCACCAAAAAGTGTGTTCGCCCATGCAAACCATTTTCGGGTAAAATTTGACGCATCATTTTTATTAAATGATTCATGCATAAACCCTGTTCCCGCATTCGAATTTCTTAACATGCGCAAACATTTTTTTACTTCTGTTTCATCGTTGCTGGTTAATCCGCGCATAATAATACTTAATGGCCATATCATATCCATGCCTGCATGTGGGCCACCAATCCCCTCTCCCGCTGTGCCCTTAAAGAAAAAAGGATTGTTTGCGGATAATGCAAATTTTCTTGTATTTATATAAACCGGGTCATTGGGTTTTACTGCATTTAAATAGGGTAATGATAAAAGGCTTGGCACATTGGCATCATCCATTAAATTGAAGCTTCCAAAACCGTTCACTTCGTAAGCATAAATTTTGCCCGATTGATTTGTATTAATTATAGCATATTTACGAAGGGCGATTTCTACTTCATTCGCAAGATCATTACATTCTTTAGCAAGCTTCGTGTTTTTATGAATCGTACTTACCATTTCACCCGCTTGTCTTAAACTTACAACAGCAAAGAAGTTAGAAGGAATCAAAAATGGAAAAATAGTAGCATCGTCACTTGGGCGAAACATAGAACAAATGAGGCCAACAGGTTTTACAGGGTAGCCATAGCCCGCTAACGGAACACCATCTGTTGCCCAGGCAGTTGTTCTCTGAAAAGTATACGGGCCCTGGGCATCTTTTCTTTGCTGCTCTTTAAAAGTTTTTATAATTAACCCGATAGAATCTTCCCAATTTTTATCAAAGACTTTCGTATTTCCCGTGAGTTTCCAATATTGGTATGCAAGTCTTATAGGGTAGCAAAGTGAATCTATCTCCCACTTACGTTCATGAATACCCGCTTTCATAGTTGTAAGGTCACTCTTCCATTCACTTATTTTATTTTCATCTTTGTAAAATGCATTTGCATAAGGGTCGAGATGAATGCATTTCACCTGTCGGTTTATCACGCCTTCAATCAACTGCTGCAGATGTTCATCATTTTTTATCAATGAAAGATAAGGCCACACCTGCGCCGTACTGTCACGCAGCCACATGGCGTCAATATCTCCGGTGATCACATAAGTATCAGGCCTGCCGCCAATCATTTCGAAGTCAACGGTAGTATCCAATGTGTTTGGAAAACAATTTTCAAAAAGCCAGGCAAGTTCAGGATCAGCAATTTGTTTTTTTATCTTTGAAATGGCTTCATCTACTGCTTTGCTTGTGAAGTTTCTTTCAGATAGAGGTGGCCTTTTGCTTACAAAATCTTTTTTATCAAAAGCAAATGC